>JAVXWK010000975.1:0-4808 GCA_032230575.1 Pseudonocardiales bacterium
ACTCCACCGACTACGACAACTTCTCCTGCGACCACGGCACCGGCATGGAGACGCAGGCGAAGTTCGCCGACACCATCTACTCCCGTGGCGGCGACGACCTGTTCGTCAACCTGTTCATCCCGTCGGAGGTCAGCTGGCCTGAGCGAAACCTGGTGCTACGACAGGAAAACGCCTTCCCGGACGAGGCGAGCTCCCGGCTCGTGATGACCTCGGCGGACGGCCCGCTGACGCTGCGGGTGCGAGTTCCGTCCTGGGTGGACGGACCGCCGAGGGTCCTGCTCAACGGTGAGAAGATCCGGCACACGGCACGGCCGGGAAGCTGGCTGACCCTGCGCCGCCAATGGCGTGCTGGTGACACCGTCGACCTGTCGCTGCCGATGAGCGTCAAACTCAACCCGACACCGGACGACCCGGACCTGCAGGCAGTGACCGTCGGCCCGATCGTGCTCTGCGGCGACTACGGCGACCAGGCGATGATGCCGACGCCACGGCTGGACACCACCTCCGTGCGGCGCACTATCGCCAAGCCGATGACCTTCACGGCCAAGGCGGACGGCCAGGACGTGTCCCTCATGCCGATCTCGCGCATGCACCACCGGCACCACACCGCCTACTGGCGAACAGGAGCACCGCCACCACCGCCACCACCGTTCGCGGCCTGGTACCGGTTCGACGAGACACGGGGCACCACAGCCACCGACTCGTCCGGACACCGCAAGAAGGCCAGGCTCGTGGGCGGCACGTCGTGGACCACCGGCCGCATCGGCGGCGCGGTCCAGCTGAACGGTGAAGACGGTCACGTGCAGTTGCCAGGCGTCCTGAGCGGAGCCACCGAGTACTCGGTGGCGACCTGGGTACGGCTCGACGCCTTGCCGGCCTGGGCGCCGATCTTCTGCTTCGGTGTCGGCACGACGGCGCACATGTTCCTCAACGCGAACAGCTCGGAGAACACGATGTGCTACACGATCTCCGCCCGCGGGTACGACGGCGGACAGCGCATCGACGCCGCGGTGTTGCCGATCGGCAGCTGGCACCACGTCGCTGTGACTCACGGCGACGGCATCGGCGTGCTGTACGTCGACGGCGCCGAGGTCGGCAGGAACACGGCGATGCCCGTGCAGCCGCGGTGGTTCGGCAGCGAGATCAAGCAGAGCTACCTCGGCAGGTCCGCGTTCGAGACGTACCTGCCGGGTGCACTCGACGACTTCCGGATCTACGGCCGCGTGCTGTCGCCGTCGGAGGTCGGCTCGCTCGCAGCGGGGTGAGCGAGCCGTCTCAAAGCCGCGTCCGGCAGCCACTGCGGCGCTGACCACGGGGCTGCCCGATCGTCGGCGCGCACAGCCACCGGACGACCGCACGCAGTGCGACCGCAGCTGCGACGGCCGGTTCAACACGTGCCCGATCCGCCGCCAGTGCACGAGGTCGCGGCCGTGGCGGACCGGGAAAGTACTCGAAGGTGGACGTGACGAGGTGGTGGTCCACTCCCACCCGGCGCACCGAGGGATCGACGGGCGAACCGGGCAGGACCGGGTTCGAGAACTGTGTCCATACGGCTCTGTCGAACGCAACAGGTCGCACGGAGAGCAGGGTGCCGGAGACGGACGCACGCTCACCATCAGCGGACACCACGTACCCCGACGGCATCGGGTGTACGGGGACGGAACACCGCCGGCCGACAGCGGCGTCAAAACCGCGAGCCAGGGACCGTCCTCCCTCGCCGTCACGACCACCGGATACGCGACGCTCGAGCTGTGCGTCACCGACGCGCGCAACGGCAACGCGGCGGTTCCGACTGCTGACACCGGCATCACAGCGCCGTAACGTTCACTGGGTCATGGTCAACATCAACTGGCCCTGCTGACCGGCCGCACGCACCTTCTGGATCGTGCTCCCGATGCTCTACCCGAGGGAGCTCTCATCAACGTGAGGTTGATGAGAGCTCCCCTCATCCGCATTCGTCGATTCTAAAACCGAGGCCATGAAATGCGCGGATCGGGAAGACTCGGAGCGGAACACAAGGCCGAACGGCGGGCGCGTTGATGTCAGGGCGCGGCCGGCGTCCGCCCACGGGCCGGCGCCCTCAGGCGACCATCACCACCGCCTGAACCCCGCACGCGTCCCACGCCGACTCGGCCCGCGCGGCGGGAAACCGGGTCTCGCACCCTGTTCCCTCCGCGGGCGGATCAGGCCTTGGCCTGCTTGGTGCTCGACTTGCGCGTGGGCGCGGACTCGGTCGTCGGCGCGGCTTTGCCCGCCGGGACGGGAGAGGCCTCCGTCTCGGGCTTGGGCGGTGCCTCCGCAGCGGCCTCTGCGGCGTTCTCGCTCGCGGCCTCGGCGGCGGCTTCCCGCAACGCGGCGGCGATCAGGCGCATGGACGAGGTGGCGCCGGGGTTGAAGAGCACGTCGACTCCCTCCTCCGGCAGCACGCCCACCAGCTGTTCGAGGTTCACCTCGGCCCACGCCTCCACGTCGGAGAGCCCCTCGAGCTCGGCGAGACGCCTGCTGTGCGCGGGTGCCGACGCGACGATCACGCACGGCACGTCGTCCGGGGACATCACCACGACGGGCGAGTTCTCGGCGTTCACCGCGAGCCCGAAGACCGACTCGGACATGACGTCGAGCAACTGGTCGGGCTCTGACTCCCCGCGAACGACCAGCCGCAGCACGGCGTCCACCGGGTCCGTCGGCGAGTCCGGGGTGGCCGGCTCGTACGCGGGGTTGGCGTGAAACCGGCTGGTCACACCGCTCTCGGCGACATGCCAGCCGCCCAGCACCGCCTCCAGTGGCGGCTTATCCGGATCCGCACCCTCCTCCCCCTTCCCAGCGGCCTCGGCCTGCCAGATGGGGTCGATCAGGAACACCCACTGGTCGCCCTCGAGACGAACCGGGGTCTCCTCCGTCGTGGCGGTCTCCGCCATCACAGCCTCCTCGGCCACTTGCACACCTTCATCGGCCCTACTCCCTATTAAGGAACTCACGCAGGCTCAGTGCACGCCCAGACTGCGGTGTGTCGTCAGCCTGCGGGGAATCACTCACCGGATCGTGTCCGGTAACACCGGGCACGATCCGGATCTCCGGGCGGTCGGGCACCTGGAGCGGCAACGGGAAGCGGCGCCAGTCCGCCTCGCGGGCGGGGGACGCGTCGCGCTCCAGCCACTCTGCCAGCAGGCGCTCCAGCTCCTCGCCGGGGTCGCCCTGACCTGGCTGGCCGGTCAGCGCGGCCAGCACCGGGCGGTTCGATCCGAAGAAGTCCGCCACGTACGAGTGGATCGCCTGGAGCACCAACGACCGCACGGTCTCAGTCGTACTGCCCAGCGACAGACCGTCCAAGAGGGAAGGCAGCTCCGGCGGTGCCGCCTCGCCGCCGTGCGCGAGGCTCTGTTCCTCGTCGAGAGCGCGTGGTTGCTCGTCGGTGCGGGAAAGGGTCACAGGAGCCTCCTGAGTGGACAGAACCGTGCCGGCGGCGAGGGAGGCGGGCGGGTTCGGGAACCGCCGCCACACACCGCCGTTCGCCACGGCCGTGCCCGACCTCCCGTCGGCGAAAAGGTGCCCGAACACCGTCTCCGTCGCGGCGTGGACGGGCAACGTGTGGCCGAACTGCCGCGCCATGGCCGCCTGGAAGTCGTGTGCGAAGCCGCGACCACCGAAGCAGACGAGCATGGCGATCGCTTCCGGCTGGTTGCGTCGCACGGCCGTGTTGAAGAACGCGAGGTCGTTCACCAGACGACCGAAGTTGGTGCCGTCCACCAGCAACTGGGTGCCGTTGGCCAGGTTGACCTCGACGACCGTGCGGTCGGGCCGGCCGTGCGCGGCGATGTGGAACGAGTTGCGCGGCCACGGGGTGGGCAGGGCATCGGCATCGCCTGGACCACGCGGGTCGTCCGCGGCACGTTCGATGAAGGTGACACCGACCTGGTCGCGCCTTGCCCAGAACTGGTCGAACTCCCGCCCGTTCCCGGTGAGGAACGTCGCCCCGATGACCGACCCACCTCGCTCCAACGGTGCCACGAGAGCGTCGGAGGAACGGAACGTGACCGGCAGGCCGAACGTCCGGTGGACACCCCGCAGCACGACGTCGCCGATCACCGGCGAGACGCGCAGCTCGCGCCACGGACCGCCATCGGGTGTGCGCGCACCGTCCAGCGCCGTCCTGGTCAGCTCCCGGGAGGGCGCGTGGACCGGCTGCCGGTAGCCGAACTCGGTCACGAGCGTGGTCTGGAAGTCCGCGGCGAGCGTTCCCCTGCGGTGCGCCGCTTCGGACATCAGCAGCCCGAACGCGGCGAGCTGGTCGGTGTTCACCGCCGACCGGATGAACCGCACGTCGTGCACGAGCCGCGCGAGGTTGGCGCCGTCCAGCGCCACCATCGAGCCGTCGCCCAGCCACACGGCCGCCGGTCCGCGCGTGCTGGGACCCGACAGGAAGAACATGCCGGCCTGCCGAGGCGCCCGTGCCGCCTCGCCGCTCACCCAGTTCTGGTCGCGAACGGCCTCGTCGCCCGGCCAGAAGGTGGCGCCGACGGTCCTGCCGTCGTGGACCAGCGGGGTGATCCGCACGTCGGACGACAGGAACTCCCTCGGCCGGCCGGTCTCCGGTTCGACGCCGGTCAGCCGCACGCCCATGAGGACGCCGCTCTGCGACCCGTCCGGAGCGGGCGGGTGCTGCGGCCCGTCCGCGTGTGCGAGCGAGCTCGTCACGGCGCGGGCCTGCTCGACGGTGTTCCCGCCAGCCTGATCCGTCTCGGGGAAGCGCTGCCAGACGCCGCCGTCGGTCAGCACCGTCGCGGCCGTCGAGCCGGTGGTGTGGTCGG
>JAVXWK010001045.1:0-4082 GCA_032230575.1 Pseudonocardiales bacterium
TGGTGCTGCCCGGGCACGGCCCGCCGTTCCGCGACGGCGCGCGGCGTGCGGCGGCGATCGCCCGCGGCAAGCGTCGCCGCCTCGACCAGGTGCACGAGCTGGTGGCCGAGCGGGAGCGCACCGTCACCGAGATCACCGAGACGCTGTTCCGCGCCGCGCTGACGGGCGCCCAGCGCCACTTCGCCATGGCCGAGATCCTCGCCGACCTCGCGTTCCACGAGGTCCGAGGTGCAGCGCGGCGGCACCGCCGCGCCGACGGGGTCTATGTCTGGAACGCCGTACCCGAACAGGAGGACGACCCATGACCGAGGGCCGACACCAGGTCGTGGTGGTGGGCGGCGGGTTCGGCGGTCTCAACGCCACCCGCGCGCTGGCGCACGCGGACGTCGACGTCACCGTCGTCGACCGCACGAACCACCACCTGTTCCAGCCGTTGCTCTACCAGGTGGCGACGGCGTTGCTGCCCGCGGGCGACATCGCGCCGGCGTTCCGGGCGATCCTGCGCAGGCAGCGCAACGCGAAGGTGCTGCTGGGCGAGGTGACCGGGTTCGACGTGCGGGCCAGGAAGGTCCAAGTCGACCTGCCGGACGGATCATCGAGGCAGATCGCCTACGACACGCTCGTGGTGGCCGCCGGATCGCAGGACAGCTACTTCGGGCACGGTGAGTGGGCCGAGGACGCGCCGCCCATGAAGACGCTGGAACAGGCCGTGGACCTGCGCTCGAAACTGCTGCGGGCGTTCGAGACGGCGGTGGCGGCCGACGATCCGAAGCAGTGGCTGTCGTTCGCGGTGGTCGGGGCCGGGCCGACAGGGGTGGAGCTGGCCGGGCAGCTCGCCGACCTCGCCAGGAGGGCGTTGAAGGGGCAGTTCCGCGAGATCGACCCCCGTGACATCCGGATCACGCTGCTCGACGCCGTGCCGCACGTGCTGGCGCCGTTCTCCGCGCCGCTGCGGGAGCACGCGCGGGTCAAGCTGGAGCGGCTCGGCGTGACGGTCATGACCAACGCGATGGTCGAGGCGATCGACGAGACGGGGCTCACCACCGAGGACGGCGACCGGATCGAGGCGCGGACGATCATCTGGGCCGCCGGGGTGCAGGCCTCGCCGCTGGCGCGCGAGCTCGCCGAGGCGACCGGAGCCGAGGTCGACCGCAAGGGCCGGATTCTGGTGAATCCCGCAGACTGTTCCGTGACGCCGGAGGTCTTCGCGATCGGCGACATGGTGAACCTGAACGATCTGCCGGGGATCGCCGAACCCGCGATCCAGGAGGGCCACCACGTCGCCCGCGTGATCAAGGCACGCCTCAAGAACCAGCGGCACAAGCCGTTCAAGTATCTCGACCTGGGCACGATGGCGACGATTTCGCCTGGTGACGCCGTCGCGGACATCCGGAAGCTGCGTCTGAAGGGACTCCTCGGCAAGGCGGCCTGGGCGGTCGTGCACATCGCGTTCCTGGTCGGCTGGCGCAACCGGGTCGCGGTGCTCGCGCAGTGGGCGTGGAACCTCGTCACGGGCCGCCGCGCGCAGCCGATCATTCTGGAGCCGATGCATGCGATAGAGCGGAAATAGCAGGCGCTTCTACCGTCCACGAAAGCCGACGGCTGGGAAGTGGACGTATGTCGAACCTGGTGAACCAACTGCCCGTCGAGGTCGTGCGGTGGCCGGTGGACGCGGCGGCACGGGACGCGTGCCAGCGCAGCGGGACGTTGTGCCTGCTCGTGCTGGAGAAGAACGTGCCCGCGCCCGTGCTCACGGACATGCGGGAGGACTGGGTCCGCGCACCGGTGCCGCACCAGGACCTCGCCGTGCGCATCGCGATGCTGCGGGCGCGCGCGGCCCGTTATGCCGTGCCGGAGCTGGACATGTCCGGCATCCTGCGCTTCCGCACGCGGTCCGTGGTGCTCTCACCGACAGAGCGCGCGCTAGTGGCTGAGCTGCTCGGACGGTTCCGTGCGCTGACCTCGCGCGAGGACCTGCTGGTCTGCCTGCCCACGAAGGACGGCGACACCAGCAACGCGCTGCACCTGCACATCATGCGGTTGCGGCGCCGGATCGCCCCGCTGGGCCTGGTGATCAAGACCTTGTGGAACCAGGGTTACCAGTTGGGTCCCGCCGGTCCCTAGAAAAAGTGGGTACCCGCAGAGCATGAACACCGAGCTGCTGGGCATCTACCTCAACGACCACCTGGGCGGCGCGATGGCGGGCACCGAGCTCGCCCGCCGCATCAGCCGCACGCACCCCGAGCTGCGCGCGCTCGCGGACGACATCGAAGCCGACCGGCACGAGCTGCTCGACGTCATGCGCTCGCACGGCATCGAGCCGCGCCCGCACAAGGCCGCGATCGGCTGGCTCACCGAGAAGGCGGGCAGGCTCAAGCTCAACGGCAGGCTGCTCGGCCGGTCGCCGCTGAGCGACGTGCTGGAGCTGGAGACGCTGCGCATCGGCATCGAGGGCAAGGCCGCGATGTGGCGGGCTCTGAGCACGCTGCCGGGTGACCCGGAGCGCTTCGACCGCCTGCTGCACCGTGCGGAGGGGCAGGCGGACCTCGTCGACCAGTACCGCCTGCGGATCGCGCCGAAAGCGTTCAACGCACCCGCTGTGTCCGGCGTCGACGTCGAGCGCACCTTCACCGTGGCGTCCACCCCCGAGGGCGTCGTCGAGTACCTGCGCGACTTCTCCCGGGCCGAGCAGTGGGACCCCGGCACGGTCACTTGCACGCGGCTGGACGAGGGCCCGGTCGAGGTCGGCTCGCGCTGGCGCAACGTCTCGACGTTCCTCGGCCGCAAGACCGAACTGGTCTACGAGCTGACTCGCGACGACGCCCGAGGCCTGCAGTTCGTCGGCAGCAACGACACCGCGACCTCGACGGACGACATCTCGGTCACCGCAGGATCGTCTCCCGGCACGACGAAAATCAGCTACCACTCACACGTCGACTTCCGCGGAATCGCGAAGCTCGGGGCCCCGGTGGCGAAGCTGGCGCTCGAGAAACTGGGCAACGACACCGAGAAGAACCTCATCCGAGTTCTCGGCGACGTGCGGTAAAGAAGAAGGAAAACCCCAGTTCAGGGCGGATTCCCCGGGCTGGACGTGATCCCTAGACTCCCTCGCGCCGGTTGGTGAGACAGGTCCTTCCTCCTGTCCGCCCCGGCTAGGACACAGAGGGAGTACTGGGGTGTTCGAAAACAACGTCACCAGGCGCGGCTTCGTCACGGGCGCGGCGGCCGTCGCCGGTCTCGCCGGTCTGTCCACCATCGCTCCGGGGCTCGCCGGTGCCGCTCCGCAGACGCACGACCAGCACACCGAAGCCGAGATGGCCCCCGCGGTCGGCGCGCTGGCGATGATGACGTTCCAGAAGATCGACGGCACGCCCGTCTACTACTGGCGCTCCAACCGCGGCAACACCACCGCGCGCAACTGGCAGTGCACCGACGCGTTCTACAACGCGCTCGTCGCCTGGATCCGGGACCTGCGCTCGCTCTCGTCGAGCTACGGCTCGATCAGCTACATCGTCTCGGCCGGCTTCTACGTCGACAAGCCCGGTCAGCACGGCGCCGGCACCGCCATGGACCTCGACCACGTGCGCTGGTCGGGCGGCAACACCATCTCGCCGCTCGACCAGGCGCACGCGTCGACGAACGCGGCGATCCGCAAGCGCTACCTCGCCACCGAGGCCGTGTGCCGCCGCCGGTTCCGGTACGTGCTCGACGGCTGGTACAACGCCGACCACCACGACCACATCCACTCGGACTTCGGCGGCATGCCGGTGCGCGTGCTGAAGGACTCCGAGGCGGACACCAAGTTCGTCCAGGCCGTGTGCAACAACTTCCGGGGCGCGGGTCTCGTGATCGACGGCATCTGGGGCACGAACACGCAGAACGCGTTCAACGCCCTCAAGTCGAAGCTCGCCGTCACGGGTGACCCGCACACCAGCACCGCCGTGTGGCAGGGCATGCTGTCAAAGATCGCGACCAAGGGCTTCGCGAACCAGAACATCTGACTCGAAGCCGTCGTAGCTGTCGATCCAGGAATCCGGCTCCAGGCCCGCGATTCCGTAGCCGAACGACACGCAGACGACGGG
>JAVXWK010001053.1:0-14419 GCA_032230575.1 Pseudonocardiales bacterium
GAGCGTCCAGGAGTCGATGGTGCCCGTGTCCTGGCGGTAGAGGTCGCGGACCCGGAGTTGCCAGGTGCCGTTGGCGTCTTCAGCGCTCACGTTCACCGGGTACGTGGCGTTGATGTCGTCGGCGCTGTCACTGCCGTTGGAGACCTTCAGGAGCTTCACGGTGCCTGAGGGGGCGATGAGAGCCAGTTCCAGGTCGCCTCGGTAGGTGTGCTTGATGGCTACCTTGACGGTTCCGGTGGCGCTGGCCTTGCCGTTGCAGTCGGCGACGGTGATGGAGCTGGTGATCGAGCCCGCGTCCGGGATGGCCGTGTCGGTGTCGTTGGTTGCTGCTGGGCACTGGCCCGGGGGGTTGCCGGGGGCGGTGCCGGTGATGTGCAGGAGTTTGTTCGGGGAGCCGGTGCCCGGGGTGGTGACCACGTCGCTGGTGGCGTTTTCCACCAGGGCGTCGCGGACCTGTTGTGGGGTGGCAGTCGGCGACGAGCCCAGGAAGACCGCTGCCGCGCCTACGACGTGCGGGGTGGCCATTGAGGTGCCGCTGATGGTGTTGGTGGCGTTGTCGTCGGTGAGCCAGGCGCTGGTGATGTCGCGGCCTGGGGCGAAGATGTCCAGGCAGGTGCCCAGGTTCGAGAATGAGGAACGGGCGTCGGTGCGGTCGGTCGAGCCGACTGTGATGGCCTCGGGGGTGCGGGCAGGAGAGGTGTTGCAGGCGTTGCCGCCGTTGTCGTTGCCGGCTGCGAGGCCGTAGGTGACGCCTGCGGCGATTGAGCGGGCCACGGCCTGGTCGACGGTGTCGTTGGCGCCGCCGCCGAGGGACATGTTGGCCACTGCGGGCTTGTGGGCCGGGTTGGCTTGGACGTCTGCCGTGACCCAGTCGATGCCGGCGATGACGCCTGCGAAGGTGCCGGAGCCTGAGCAGTTCAGGACTCGGACGGCTACCAGCTTCACGTCCTTGGCCACGCCGTACTTCGTGCCGCCCACGGTGCCCGCGACGTGGGTTCCGTGGCCGTTGCAGTCGGTGGCGTCCGCGTCGTTGTCGACGGTGTCGGTGCCGGAGACGGCGCGGCCGCCGAAGTCGGCGTGGGTCATGCGGATGCCCGTGTCGATGATGTAGGCGGTGACGCCTGCTCCGCGGTTCGGGTAGGTGTAGCTGTTGTCCAGCGGGAGCGCGCGCTGGTCGATGCGATCCAGGCCCCAGGACGGGGTCGGGGTCTGCGTCTCGGAGATCCTCACCTCGCCGTCCTGCTCGACGTGGGCGACGGACGGGTCAGCGGCCAGGCGCTTTGCCTGGGTTTCGGACATCTGCGCGGAGAAACCGCGCAAAGCGGACTTGTACGTGTGCTTCACCTGCGCGCCGTACTTCGCGCTGAGGTTCTCCACGCTGCTCGTGCTGAAGTCCTTCAGCACGACGATGTAGTTGTCCTTGACCGCGTTGGACGCACCGAGGTTGCGAATCTCCCCCTCGGGCGCAGCGGTGGCGGAGACGGACGACAGGACGAGCGCGGTGCTCGCCACCAGTCCGATTCCGGCCGCTCGTCTGGCCCACGATTCTCCCATAGCAGCAAGCTCCCTCGTCGCAGGGTTGTGCAGGTGAGAGTTTTCTTAGTGGCGCAGACGGATTTCGCACAAGAAGGTCCACGGAATTACCTTCGAATGGCGAATCAACAGATTTGCGAGGCCTGTGAATTAGTTGGTGCCGCTGAGCTATGGACAAAACAATTGCGCCCCGAACGGTTCACCGTCCGGGGCATGGCGTCTCAGCTGGATAAGTTACGCGAGTTCGTGTCGGTCATCCGGTCGCCTCTTCGGGTCAACCGCCGTAGGCGATTCGGGCCGAAGCGGCGGCCGGATGACCGACTTGAAGACGAACTCGCCGCCGTCTGCGCAGCAGCGGCCATCGAGCACGTATCCCTCAATCAATCGCCGCGGCGCACGGCTCCCAGGATCTGCTGCTCGATGGGGGTGGTGTACAGGCGCAGGTGCGCCCACATGTCCTGACCCATCGCGATGACCTGGTCGTCCTTCAGCTGGGTCAGCTGCTGGAACATCTGCGGGCGCAGGCGCCACATCTGACCGGCCAGCTGAGCCTGGCCCATCGGGAGGCGTTGCAGCAGCACGAGGTCCGCGTTGTTCGCCGTCGACGAGGCCTGCGGGTGCAGGTACGGCAGCACGTACATCGTGGTCTGCCACGGTGCACGGGGCGGGAACAGCTCCTGCGGGACGTGGCCGCCGTCGTGGATCACGAGCAGTGGCATGTCCTCGGTCGGCCGGGGGAGGTCCGCCGGCGACAGGCGGCGCAGCTGCACCAGCTGGGACGGGCGGCCGTCCGGGCCCTGGCCGGCCGCGCGCACGACCGGCTGCCAGGCCTGCGGGCGGCCCGTCGCGATGATGATCCACGCACCGGTGGCCATGGCCCTCAGTGCGATCTGGCGGGCCAGGTACAGGCCGCCGACGCACACCATCCGGGTCGGGGTGGGGCGCAGCACGGACACCGAGAGCGGTTCGCCGTTGACGCCCTGGCCGAGCATCATGCCGCCGCGGTCGCCGCTCGGGCTGACCACGTCGAGCATGTTCGGCGACACCAGGAACTCCGGCGCCACCCCGTTGCGGCCGCGTGAGTCGAGCAGACGGGACGAGCTCATGCCACACCTCCCAGCGGCAGCGTCGCGGCCAGGCCGGCGAGCTGCATGCCCCGCAACGGGGTCAGCGTGATGTCGAGCTTGTCGCTCAGCTTCGACAACTGGTCCTCGGCGCGGTCCAGCTCGCTCGGCGTGCGGGCGCTCACCCGCACCAGGCCGCGCAGCGAGACCTGACCGTCCTCACGGGACGGTGAGATCGACATCGCCAGGGTCGAGGACAGCGCGCGCACGCCCGTGAGCGAGTTCAGGTTGCCCTTCAGGCCCTTCGACGGCCAGCCGGTGATCGCGTAGCTCGCGTGACCGACGCCACCCGCGGTGACGCCCGCCCACTTCTCCCGCAGCGACACCGGGTTCGTGTTGCCGACGGCGGCGGTCAGCTCGGCCGACGAGATCGCGGCGCGCAGCAGTTCGTCCGAGTCGAGCGGGCGGATCGTCACGCCCGCGGACTCCAGGGCGTTGCGGACACGGGACAACGCGCCGATCAACGCGCGGTGCGCACCGACGACGCCGCCGCCGCGCTCCCGGATCGCCTCGCCGCAGCGGCGCGGGTCGAGCCGCACCGTGATCCACGTCGTGCGACGGGCCGCCGCGGGCATCGTGCCGAGCACTTCCATGTACGAGCTGATCGCCGGTGAGTTCGGCGGAAGTGCCGCGCTGCCGGGGTAGCAGTGCCAGATCACGGTGATCGCGTCCAGCACGACACCTCGGTCCTCCAGGCACGGCGCCAGCGCGCCCAGCGGGAGCGACGGCGCGGAACCGACCGGGGTGATCAACGGCGGGGTCGGGTCGACCAGCAGCACCGCAGTCCACACGCCGTCGTGCCACGACAGCGCGAGCGGGCGGCGTTCGTGGTCGACGCCCTTCGCGATCACCAGGTCCGGGATCGCGAGGCGCAGCAACGCCACGCGCGGGTCCTCCGGGCCGAGCACCTGCATCTCGTCGTCACCCGGCTTGGACTCCTGCGGCTCGACGCGCTTCGCGGTGCGGCTGTGCGAACGGAAGTTGTAGCGCAGCCGAACGCCGATCCACTGGGTGAGCCAACGACCACGCGATCGGGTGAACGCCAGGATCAGTGCGATCAACAGCACACCGCCGGCGATCGACACCGACACGACGTTGAGCGCCTCGCCCTTCTTCACGCCCATGAGGGTGAGAACGAGGAGTGCGATGGCGAGACCGATCTCGATCGTGACTACGTTCGAGACGGGCAAGGAGCCGAGGCTGACTCCGGCAGCTCTGCGCCGGACACGCCCGACAGGACGTGGAGGCACAGGTGCCTGCTGGCCAGGACCCCCAGGTCCCTGCGGCCGCGCCATCCCTGGGTTCGGCCGGGGCGGATGTGGAGTGGTCACGGACATCCGTTGTGGTCTCTTTCCCCTCGATGGTCGGTGGGCTTGGCGAACCGGCCCACGGAGCAACCTGCGTCCGGCTATCCTGCCGAACCGTACCGCGACTGGGAGAGCAGCGAGCCGAGAATGGCATCAACACCCACCACCAAGTCACAGGTCCAGGCCTACCAATTCGTCCTGCGGCGGATGCAGTCCGCCCTGGTCCGCAGAGACGCAGTGATGCTGCATGACCCCATGCGCAACCACTCGCGCGCGACAGCGGTCGGCGTGGTCCTGGGCGTCGTCGCTCTGCTCGGCTTCCTGGTGTACGGGCTGTTCAAGCCGGCACCGCGGCTGGACGACAACACGCAGATCGCCATCAGCAAGGAGACGGGCCAGGTCTACGTCGTCGACGCACAGCCGACGAAGCGCCTGATCCCGATGACGAACCTCGCGTCGGCGCGACTGCTCTGGTACTCGCGCAACAACCCCGACCAGCAGGCCGGTGGCGGCGACGCGCCCGGTGGCACCGCGAACAGCGGGCAGAGCCAGGTCGCGGGCGGCGACCCGAAGCTGGTGAGCGAGGCGACCCTGGCGACCCTGCCGCGCGGCCGGCTCACCGGTCTGCCGGACGCACCGGACGTGCTGCCGAAGCCGGAGCTCCGCATCGACGCGCAGTGGTCCGTCTGCGACACGTTGAGCCTGGACGACTTCCGCGAGGACAAGGCGGCGGAGAACCAGATCAAGACCTCCGTGATCGCCGGCGTGAGCGGCGGCAACCCGGAGATGGGCGACGAGGCCGTGCTGGTGCAGCAGCGCACCGGCGAGAAGAAGGCGTACCTGATCTACAAGAAGCCCCAGAGCCGGCGGGACATCTCGTCGTCGACGGTGCGCGCCGAGGTGGACCTGAAGAACGACAAGGCGCTCAACGCCCTCAAGCTGAAGGGCAAGACGCCGCGGGCCATCAGCACCGCGTTGCTGAACGCGATCCCCGAGGTCGACCCGCTGATGGCGCCGATCATCCCGAACCAGGGCAGCAAGGCGACCTACGTCACCGAGACGAACGTCAAGATCGGTGAGGTCGTCGAGGTCGAGCGCAGCGCCGGCTCGGAGTCCATGGTGGCGCTGGAGGACGGCTTCCAGACCGTCGACGAGACCGTCAGCGACCTGCTGCGCTGGGCGTACTCGAACAACAAGCAGGCGACCAAGCTGTCGCCGAGCGCCATCGCGGACCACAAGGACCCGAAGTCGCCGCTGAAACTCGACTCGTACCCGCAGAAGATCCCGGCCACGCTCGAGGCGAATCCCGGCAACTCGGTGATCTGCCTGGGCTGGAAGGCCGACAACTACACGGAGCAGACGAAGGCCGAGCACACCTCGGTGACGATCGGCTCCAAGCTGCCCGGCCCGAAGGAGATGACCCCGGTCGAGCTGAACGCGGCCGGCGCGGGCGGCGAGATCGTCGACCAGTTCCTGATGCTGCCCGGCAAGCAGGCAGTCGTGCGGGCGAGCCAGAGCATCGGCGACTACGGCGCGGGTCCTGTGCAGATCGTCACGGGACGCGGTGTCCGCTACGGCATCCCGGACGCCGGCACCGCGGCGGCGCTGGGCCTCGAGGGCGACTTCCCGCCGGCACCGAACCAGATCCTGAGCCTGTTGCCGATGGGACCGCAGCTCAACAAGAACGAGGCGAACCGCAGCTTCGACGCGATCACCCCGGCTCAGAAGGGCTCGATCAAGGATCCGCAGCAGCAAGCCCAGAAGTAAGCGCACGAGTAGCGGAACCGGTCCGGGTGCATCACCGTCGTATTTGGACGGAATGCACCCGGATTTGCACAGGGGGACAGAGTGGCCGGTCGGATAACCGTCGATCCCGCGTGGCTGGAGCAGTACGCCGACCGGATCGACGGCACGACGGACGATCTGAGGCGGGTGCGGGACGTCATGAAGGCCTCCCCGCTGCGCCCCGAGTCGTTCGGCGAGATCGGCAGAACGCTCGGCAGCGCGCAGGGCTACGCGCGTGCGGCCGAGTTGCTCAACTCGCAGCTCGCCCGCGCCTGCGACACGCTCGACGCGGCCGCGAAGGGCCTGCACGCCGTGGCGAAGCAGCACGGGCACTCCGAGGAAGAGGCCCTGCAGCACATCAAAAAGGCCGATCGGCGGTAGGGGGCTGTGGTGACCAAGAACGGCAGGCAGATCGCGGCCGAGGTCGGTCCCGAGCTCGACTACCTCTCGCGGGTGAGCAACAAGCTCGGTGTCGTGGACCTCGTGCACGACTTCTTCGACCCGCTGGTGGGCGACTGGAACGACCTGCGCGAGGAAGCCGAACGCTGGCGCAAGGCGGCGAAGGTCTCCGAGGCGGTCAACAAGCACATCGCGGCACCGCTCGGCGGCGTCGACTCGCGGTGGCAGGGCAAGGACGCCGACGCGTTCCTCGACCACATGCGCAAGGTGGGGCTCGCGGGCGGCGACATGTCCGACGCGATGAACGCCATGGCGGACGCGCTGGAGGAGACCGCCGACGGCGTGCGCGACATCGTGCAGGACATGGCGCACGTGCTCGCCGACGCCGCCGACTCGGTGTCCGGCACGGCGGCGCTGCCCCTGGAGGGCGACCAGCGCGCGATCAAGCACATCGAGGAGCTCAAGGAACCGGTCCGCGAGCTGCACGACTCCGCGCGGCAGGTGCTGGAGGCGTTTCTGAAGCTCTGCGACGGCGTTTCCGGTGAGGCCGGCCACTTCGGCTCCGTGCAGATGGAGCACAAGTACCCGGACAAGGACTGGACGTACACCGCGCCCGCCAAGCCCGTGACGCCGGCTCCGGAACCGGGCAAGCCCGCTGACACCAACACGTCCACCGCGAGCAAGGGCGGCGGCGGAACCCCGTCGACCGGCGGTGGTGGCGGAGGTGTCGGCGGAGGCGTCGGTTCGGTCGGTGCTCCCGCCGCTGCCGCCGCGCAGGCGATGCAGTTCGGAGGCGCCACGGGCGTCTCTGAGCAGCCTCCTGCCGCGGAGAAGGGCGCTGGGGCGGCCGCTGCGGCCGCCGCGGCCGCTGGTGGACGTCCTGGGGCCGCGGGAGGCGGTGCCGGGGCGATGGGCGGCGGCATGATGGGCGGCATGGGCGCCATGGGTGGTGGCGGTCAGCAGGGCGGCGACAAGGAGCACAAGGCGAAGATGCGCATCACCGGCTCGATCGACGACCTGCTCGGCAAGCCGAAGAAGGCGGCGCCGAAGACGATCGGCGACGACGACTGAAACACCCCCAGACCAACGAGAACGGCCCCGCTGGAGAGTTCCAGCGGGGCCGTTCTCGTTGGTACCTATGCGTCTCTGCGCTTGCGGTTCACGGAGTTGCGCACGAACAGCGTCAGCATCAGCAGCGCACCGCCGAGCCCGATGCCCGACAGCGCCACGATGATCGGCGGCCAGTCGATGCCGGGTGGCGGCGTGACCGTCGTGTTCATCTCCTTCGGCTGCGGCTTCTGGAAACCCTTGGCCTCGGCGGGCAGCACGGCGGTCAGCGCGCCGACCGGGTTGATCATGCCGTAGCCGACCTTGTTGTCCTTTCCGGACACGTTGCCGGGGTTCAGGGCCGTGGCCTTCAGCCGGTCCATCACCTGGCGCGCGGTCAGGCCAGGGAACCGCTGGCGCACCAGCGCGGTGATGCCCGCCACGTACGGCGAGGCGAAGCTGGTGCCCTTGATGTCCGTCGCACCCTGCGCGGTGACGTTGGCGTTCGTCAGGCCGGTGCCCTTGGGGTCGACGGAGATGATCTCCTCACCCGGTGCGGCGATGCTGACCCACGGACCCCAGACGCTGAACGACGAGACCGCGCCGGAACGGGCGATCGACGCCACCGACAGCACGTCGTTGGCGAACCACGCCGGCGACGAGATCGAGTTCACGTTGGCCGGGTCCAGGTTGTCGTTCTGCTTGGGACACCCGGTGCCCTGGTCGCTGAGGTTGCCCGCCGCGGTCACGATCACGACGTTCTGGACGTCCACCGCGTACTTGATCGCGGCCTGCAGACTCTGGTCGTCCGCGCTGAAACCCTTGGGAGTGCCGCAGTTCGTCAGCGAGATGTTGATGACGTCGGCGCCCTGGTCGGCCGCGCGGACGATCGCCTTGGCCAGGGTGCTCACCTTGCCGGCGGACGCCCGGTTCTCGGTCTGGCTCTTGAACTCGAACCTGTCGCTGGTCTGGCGGATGGCGAGGATCGTCGCCTCCGGTGCCGCGCCGACGAAGTCGCCCTCGGTCTTGGCCGCCGCGGCGACACCCGCGACCTCGGTGCCGTGGCCGTCGCAGTCGTCGAGGCCGTTCTTGTCACCGAAGACGTACTCGCCGCCGGGCTTGACGCGGTCGCCGAATCGCGGGTTGCGCGGGTCGACGCCGGTGTCGATGATCGCGATCTTGATGCCCTTGCCCGTGGCGAACCGGTGCGCCTGCTCCAGGTTCAGGTGGACTTGGCCCCAGGGCTTCTGCTTGATCAGTTCGCTCTTGGTGTCGGACTCGACGCAGCCCTTGTTGGTGCGCGTGTACGCCACGTCCGGCTTGCCGTCGTCCGTCGGCGGCTTGGCGTTCGGCGGCAGGTCCGGCGGAACCGAGTTCGGCTTCGCCGCGGCCGAACTCGACGACGGCTGAGCGGAGGCGTGCGGCAACGTCCCCGTCAGCAGCAGTAGTCCGGCGGTCGCTGCCGCCGTGGTGCGCCTCATACCCGTCCTCATGATGGTCCGATCAGGCCCCGGAACACCGAGTACAGGTCCATCACAGCGAGCGCCAGCGGGACCACGGCTGCGATGAGGATCGCCTCGATGACGTCGACGGTGCGACGCAACGGCGGCGAGAACTTCTGGCCTGGGAACACGACGCCGAGCACGAGCGCGCCGGCGCCGAGGACCAGCAGCGTGCCGAACACGAACACGATGCGGTTGAACTCGTCGGCGCGGATCATCCAGGCGAGCAGGATGCCCGCGCTGGCGAACATGCCGGTGGACAGCAGTGCCACGGCCTGAGCGCCGTTCGCGTACGCCCGGCCGCGCATCATCAGCACGATGGCGACGACGACGCCGTAGATCGGTCCCCAGACCGTGCCGTCACCCGCGGCGACGATCGCGGCGAGAGCGGCCACGACACCGGTGCCGATGATCATGCCGGTCAGGTACTCGTGCGCGACCGCGGTGCGGCGCTCGATGACCGCGAACTCCGGGAAGCCGGTGTCCTCCTTGAGGTCCTCGGCGTTCGTCGGCACGACGGGCGGCGGGATCTTGGCCAGCTGCAGCGTGAGCCTCGGCAGCATCGACAGCGCGGCGAGCGCCACGGCACCGGTCGCGGCGGCCACACCGGCGATCGGGTGGTCGACGAACGTCGCGACGAGGAACGCGAGCGCCACGAGCGTGCCGCCGGTCGCCGCGGCGATGAACACCGTGATGCCCTGGCCGATCAGCAGGATGCCGCCCCACGCGAAGATCATCATCAACGCGGACGCCAGCAGCATCTTCGGGTTGAACCCGACACCGGGCACGGCGTGGAAGCCGGCCACGAACGCCATCGGCAGCGAACCGCACGCGGCGATCAGCACGCCGGTCGACGCTGCCTTGTACGCACGCGCGATGGTCGCGCCCGTGGCCAGTGCGGCGACGGCGGCGACACCCGCGGCGATGGCGGCGGCGATCCCGCTGCCCTTGCCCGCGACGGTCACCGGACCGGACAGGAACAACGCCACCGCGGAGGCGATCAACGCGAGCGCACCCGCGATGTGACCGAACTTCTGCGCGGTTTCCTTGGTCCACGGCCGGAACGAGTCCGGATCGGACTCCGCGATCGCGTCGACGACGTCGTCGTACAGCGGCGGCGGCGGGTTCTCGTTGCGGCGCCGCAACTGCAGCAGCTCACCGTCGACCACGCCGAGCGACGCGAGCGTGCGCGCCGGGTCGAGCGGGCTGTCGCCGAGCTTCGCGAGGCACCAGCCGCCGTGCCGGACACCACCGTCCGGAGTGGCCTCTCTCGCCATGTCCAGCAGCATCGGCAGGAGATCGGCCACCGCCACGTCGGCAGGCAGCGCGACGTCGATACGCGTTCGAGGTGCCACCACCGTGACACGGCTGAACACCGTCGTACCGGTCGCCACCAGGGCCCCCTAAGTCAGATCAGCACTTACAAATCAACGGCCCGACCCTATTGGTCCACTCGGACGCTCGCCGGGCGGCCCTAGTATGGCCGCACCGACGCCGTCCGCACGTGTCGTTTGCAGAACACGTTCGACTGGGTTTTTTCTCGACCCACCTTCGTGGCTCGTGCAGATGCGCAATAGTGTCGGTTGCTACTGGTGGCGTAACGAGAGTCGAAGAGGTGCCTGTCAGTTGAGCACGCTGCAGTTCAAGCGAACGGCACGCCTTGCTGCTCCCCGGCCTCCGGGCGGTGAGGTCCACCTCGAACCGCCACCCGAGGTCCCGCGGATCATCCCCGGCAACATCATGATGAAGGCGATGCCGGTCGTGATGATCGTCGCTTCCGTCGGCATGATGGGCATGATGCTCGTGCTGACGCCGAAGCAGCCGGCGGCGATGATCATGCCGGGCATGATGATGATCTCGACCATCGGCATGATGGCGGGCGGCATGGGTTCTGGCAAAGGCCAGAAGAAGGCCGAGATGAACGAGGACCGCAAGGACTACCTGCGGTACCTCGGGCAGATGCGCGACCGCGCCCGCGAGGCCGCTGACGAACAGCGCGCCGAACGCGAGTGGGTCCACCCGGACCCGCAGATGCTGTGGTCGCTCGCCACCACCCGCCGCATGTGGGAACGCCGTCAGAACGACCCGGACTTCTGCCACCTGCGCGCCGGCCGGGGTTCGCAGCGCCTCGCCACCCGCCTGGTGCCGCCGCAGACCGGTCCCGTCGAGGAGCTCGAGCCGATCGCGACGCTGGCTCTGCGCCGGTTCGTGCGCGCCCACTCGCTCGTGCCCGACCTGCCGATCTCCATCGCACTGCGCGGGTTCGCCGCGGTCGGCCTGCTCGGCGACATCGAGGACCGCCGCGACGTCGCGCGCGCCCTGCTCGCCCAGCTCGTCACGTTCCACGCCCCGGACGACCTGCTGATCGCGGTCGTCAGCGCGGGCCGCACGAAGCAGTTGTGGGAGTGGGCGAAGTGGCTGCCGCACGCGCAGCACCCCACCGACATCGACGGCATCGGCCAGCGCCGCATGATGGCGAACTCGCTCGCCGAGATCGAGGCGATGCTGGACGAGAACCTGCGCGACCGGCAGCGGTTCACCCGCAACGCCCCGCCGCCGCCCGACCAGCCGCACATCGTGATCGTCATCGACGACGGCGACATCAGCCGCGAAGAGATGATCATCCTCGAGGAGGGTCTGGTCGGCGTCACGCTGCTGGACCTGTCCGAGTGCCTGGGCAACCTGACGGCGCGGCGCGGTCTGCGCCTGGTCATCGAGAACAACCAGCTCGGCGCCCGTTCCGCGAGCGGCGTCGAGTGGTTCGGCGCGCCGGACCGGCTGTCCGTCGCGGAGTCCGAGGCTCTGGCCCGCAGGCTCTCGCCGTACCGCATGGGCGCCGCCGGTGAAGCCGGTGGCGACTCGGGCGAGGACCCGTTGGCGATGACCAACAACCCGCCGATCCTCGAGTTCATGGGCATCCCGGGCGACCCGATCACGTTCGACGTGCAGCAGGCGTGGCGGCCCCGGCCCAAGCGCGACCGCTACCGGATCCCGTTCGGCATCGGCGAGCACGGCCAGTCCGTCGAGCTGGACATCAAGGAAGCGGCCGAGGACGGCATGGGCCCGCACGGCCTGTGCATCGGCGCGACCGGTTCCGGTAAGTCGGAGTTCCTCCGCACCCTCGTGCTCGGCCTGCTGGCCTCGCACTCGTCGACGGCGCTCAACATGATCCTCGTCGACTTCAAGGGTGGTGCGACGTTCCTCGGTCTGGACAAGGCACCGCACGTCGCCGCGACGATCACCAACCTGGCCGGCGACCTCACCCTGGTCGACCGCATGAAGGACGCCATCGCCGGTGAGGTGTCGCGTCGGCAGGAAGTCCTGGCGAAGGGCAACTACAAGAACGTCTGGGACTACGAGAAGGCCCGTGAGAACGGCGCCCAGCTCGACCCGTTGCCCGCGCTCTTCATCTGCATCGACGAGTTCTCCGAGATGCTGACGGCGAAGCCGGACTTCATCGACATCTTCCTGCAGATCGGTCGTGTCGGCCGGTCGCTGCAGATGCACATGCTCCTCGCGTCGCAGCGACTGGAAGAAGGCAAGCTGCGCGGTCTGGACACGTTCCTCTCGTACCGGATCGGTCTGAAGACGTTCAACGCGGCCGAGTCGCGTGCGGCTATCGGTGTGCCGGACGCCTACGAGCTGCCGCCGATCCCGGGTTCGGGTTACCTCAGCGTGCAGGGCATGCCGCTGACCAGGTTCAAGGCGCTCTACGTCTCGGGCACCTACCGTCCGTCGGGCATGCAGTCCGCCGGCGAGTCGGTGGCCGTGCGCAGCGACAAGCGCCCGCGGTTCTTCGTGCCGGACTTCATCGAGATCCCGAAGGAGCCGGAACGGCCGCTCGAGCCGGTCAAGACCGAGGCTCCGAAGAAGGAGACCGAGGGCAACGAGCCGACCCAGCTCGAGCTCATCGTCGAACGTCTCGTCGGCCAGGGCCCGCCCGCGCACGAGGTGTGGCTGCCGCCGCTCAACGAGCCGCCGACGATGGACACGATGCTGCCGCCGCTCGACGTGACGCCGGACCGCGGTCTGACGCCGCCCGGCTTCCCCGGCAACGGCACGCTGCAGATCTCGGTCGGCGTGGTCGACAAGCCGTTCGAGCAGCGCCGCGACCTGCTGTGGGCGGACTTCTCCGGTGCCGCCGGTCACGGCGCGGTCGTCGGTGGCCCGCAGTCGGGCAAGTCGACGCTGCTCAGGACGATCGTCGCGTCGATGGCGCTGACGCACACCCCGCAGGAGGCGCAGTTCTACTGCATCGACCTCGGTGGTGGCACGCTCGCCTCGATGGAGGACCTGCCGCACGTCGGTGGCTTCGCCGGTCGTCTCGACGTCGACAAGGTCCGCCGCATGGTGGCCGAGCTGCAGACGCTGATCACCGAGCGCGAGCTGCGGTGGCGCGACCAGCGCATCGACTCGATGGCCGAGTTCCGCAACCGCAGGCGCCGCGGTGAGATCAAGGACGACAACTTCGGTGACGCGTTCCTGATCGTGGACGGCTGGATGAACTTCCGCCAGGAGTTCGAGATGGTCGAGCCGCAGGTCCAGGCGCTGGCCGCCCAGGGTCTGTCCTACGGCGTGCACGTGATCGTCGCCGCCAACCGGTGGGCGGAGATCCGTCCCGCGATGAAGGACCTCCTGGGCACGCGGTTCGAGCTGCGTCTCGGTGACCCGAGCGAGTCCGAGATCGACCGCAAGGTCGCGGTCAACGTGCCGCCCGGCCGTCCCGGCCGCGGTCTCACCGGCGACAAGCTGCACTTCCTCACCGGTCTGCCGCGCATCGACACGCTGCAGGACCCGACCACCATCTCGCAGGGTGTCGCGGACCTCGACGCCAAGCTCAACCAGGCGTGGCAGGGCCCGCGTGCACCGCAGGTCAGGATGCTGCCGGACCTGCTGGACTACTCGCAGTTCATAGCCCAGGTCCAGCAGCACAACCCGAACCGCGGCCACCTGGTCCCGGTCGGCGTCAACGAGGACGAGCTCGCACCGGTCTACATGGACTTCGACGCGGACCCGCACTTCTTCGCGCTGGCCGACGGCGAGTCGGGCAAGACGAACATGCTGCGCACGATCGTCCGCGGCATCATGACGAGCTACACGTCCGAGGAGGCGTTGATCCTCCTGGCGGACTTCCGCCGCACGATGCTCGGGTTCATCGACACCGACCACCTGCTCAGCTACGCGGTGTCGGGCACCCAGCTCACGCAGAACATCCAGGAGGTCAGGGGTTCGCTCACCAAGCGCATGCCCGGCCCGGACGTGACGCAGGAGCAGCTGAAGAACCGGTCCTGGTGGACGGGTCCTGAGGTGTTCATCGTCGTCGACGACTACGACCTCGTGGCTCCGCAGGGTGCGAACAACCCCCTGCAGCCGCTCGCCGAGTTCATCCCGCAGGCGAAGGACGTCGGTCTGCACATCATCCTGGCCCGTCGCATGGGTGGTGCGTCCCGCGCGATGTTCGACCCGGTGATGGGCAAGCTGAAGGAGATCTCGGCGCCGGTCTTCGTGGGTTCCGGCTCCAAGGACGAGGGCAGCATCGTCGGCAACCTCAAGCCGTCGGCACAGCCTCCCGGCCGGGGCACGATGGTGACCCGCAAGCACGGTCAGCAGCGCATCCAGTTCGCCTGGATCCAGCCCGACTAGCCGGCTCGTTGTGGCGGGGTCCTTCGTTTCCTACCTGGGAACGCAGGGCCCCGCTCGCGTTTGTGCGCAATGTGAAAGG
>JAVXWK010001118.1:0-4199 GCA_032230575.1 Pseudonocardiales bacterium
CTCGGCGGCGCAGTTCGTTCGCGAGCATCGGGAGCAGCTCGTCGATGAACGACGTGTCGTAGCCCTGGCCGGAGAGCAGCGCGTAGCTGAAGCGCGCCTTCAGGACCTCTTCGGAGGTCGCGCCGAGCATGCCGTCGAGAGCGACACCGATCTCCTCGAGCATCCGGTCGACCGCCGCCGTGCGGTAGCCGCGCTGCCCGGACGCCGCCTGCGGGATCCGCAGCTGGCGCAGGTCCTTCCACGACTTGACCGCGGGCATGCTGCGCACCGGTCCGGAGAGCTGCTGCTCGACCCGGCTGAGGAAGCCGTCGACCTCGGTCTCGTCGTAGCCGCGCCGTCCGATGAGCGGACGGGAGAACCGAACGTCGCGGATGTCCTTGCCGGTCAGGTTGTCCTGGCCGAGCAGGGTGGCCTCGATGCGGTCGAGGACCGCGTCCACCTGGGACTCCTGGTAGCCGCGGCGGCCGCGGGGAGGACGGTGGAACGCGATGTTGCGGATGTCGGCGGCTGTGAGCTTCGGAGCGTCGACCGACTTGGGCTGCGCGGGTTGCTGCACCGGCGGCAGCTGCTGGGGGCGTGGCGGCGGTTGTGGACGGCGCTCCTGGGGCCGTTGCTGTTGCTGCGGCAGCTGCGTGGTCGGTGGCGCCGGCTTGACGGGCGGCGGCGCGGTTTCGAGCATGAGCACCACGAGGTCGAGGAACGTGTCGACGTCCTCCTCGTCGTACCCGAAGGTGCCGGGCGCGGTCTCGCCGAACACCGCGTCCTGAACCTGCTGGGCCGTCAGGTTGTCCTGTCCGCGCAGGGTGGCCTCGATGCGGTCGAGGAACGCGTCGATCTGCCCCTCGTGATAACCGCGCGTGCCCGGTCTGGGCTTGTGGAAGCGGACGGCGCCGACGTCGTCAGGAGACAGTCGCACCGCGGGTCTGAGCCCCTTCGACGTGGCGTGCGCGCCCTGTGCGGGCGCGGCGGCCTGCTGGCGTTGCGGAGTGGACCGCAGCGTGTCGGCCACCAGTTCCATGAAGACGTTGACCTCGTTCACGTCGTAGCCCGGATCCCGGGTCGCGGTGCTGAATTTCACGTTGAGCACGTCCTCGCGCGTGAGGATGTCTCTGCTGCGCATGGTGTCCTCGACCCGGTCGAGAAATGCGTCCACCTCGGCCGCGTCATACCCGCGCGCGCCCTTGGGGGGACGGTGGAACGCGACGAGGGCCACGTCCTGCGCGGAGAGCAGAGGTGCCGGATGCGCGGGTAGACGATGCTGCGCTCCGGGGCCGCCCCGATCCACCAATGACCTCCTCCTGCGTACCTGTACTGGGGAGTATCGCGTTTCGCGTGGCATAACGTTTCGTCCTGATGGACCAAACGGCGCCACTACGATCGCGAACATGAGTCAGTTCGTGGATGTGATGCTGGCGACGGCCGCAAACGGCCGGGACAGGGGCATGACGACGGGTGAACCCGCCGCGCCCGTCCGCCGGACCTGGGCCGAGGTGCACGAACGCGCCCGGCGGATGGCCGGTGCGCTCGATGTGACGCCGGGCACCGCGATCGCCGTGCTCGCCGCCGAACCAGCCGTGATCGCCCCAGCCGTGCAAGCCGCATGGCTGTGTGGTGGCAGCGTCACGATGTTGCATCAACCCACACCACGCACCGACCTGGCCGAGTGGGCCGAGGACACGCTGCGGGTGCTCGCCATGATCGACTCTCGCCTGGTCCTGCTCGGCAGCCCGTTTGACGCCTTGTCCTCCGTGCTGGACCAGCACGGAATCCCTTATCGCAAGCTGTCCGAGCTCGACGGAGAGCCGATCGCTGCTCCTGTTCCCACTCCCGAGGATGCCACGGCACTGCTGCAGTTGACGAGTGGATCGACCGCCGATCCAAAGGCGGTTCGAATCACACACCGCAACCTGATGGCCAACGCGCGTGGCATGGAGATCGCCGCGGCGCTGGATCCCGAGTCCGACGTCATGGTTTCGTGGCTGCCGCTGTTCCACGACATGGGGATGGTCGGGTTCCTGACCGTGCCGATGCTGTTCGGCCTGGAACTGGTGAAGGTCACACCTGTCGACTTCCTGTCGCGTCCGACCTTGTGGGCCGACCTGATCACGCGGTACCGCGGGACGATCACCGCGGCGCCGAACTTCGCCTACGCGATCGTGGCTCGCCGGCTGGCTTCTTCCTCCGACTCGTTCGACCTGTCGTCGATGCGGCTGGCGTTGAACGGGGCCGAGCCGATCGATCCGGCCGCGGTCGAGGCCTTTGTGTCCGCCGGTGCGCGGTTCGGGTTGCGGCCGGAGTCGATCCTGGCCGCTTATGGCATGGCCGAGACCACTCTGGGTGTGGCTTTCGCGCCGCTGTTCACGGGGCTCACCGTGGATGTGGTGGATGCGGACGCGGTGGAGGCTGACAAGCGCGCTGTGCCTGCTTCGGAGGGGCGTGCGTTCCCGTTGCTCGGGCCGCCGTTGCCGGGGCTGGAGCTCCGCGTGGTTTCCGATTCGGGCTCGGTTCTGGGCGTGCGGGATGTCGGTGAGCTGCAGATCCGCGGTGACGCGGTGACTCCCGGCTATCTGACCGTGAACGGTCCTCTGGCCACTCAGGACGCTTCCGGCTGGCTGTCCACAGGCGACATCGGATATCTGGTGGAGGACGGACAGGTCGTCGTCTGCGGGCGGCGCAAGGACGTCATCATCATGGGCGGGCGGAACATCTATCCGACCGATGTGGAGCGTGCCGCCTGCTCGGTGGACGGTGTGCGGGCCGGCAACGCGGTCGCCGTGCGGCTGGACGCGGGGACGCAGCGCGAGCGGTTCGCCGTGGTGCTGGAGTCGAAGCTGGCCGGTGACGCCGAGGCGGAGAAGGCGCTGGTGAAGGAAGTCACGGCACGGGTCGTGGATGCCGTTGGGTTGCGACCGTTCGCGGTGGTGGTGCAGCCGCCGGGGACGTTGCCGAAGACGCCGTCTGGAAAGTTGCGGCGGTCCGCGGCAGCTGCGTTGGTCTAGTAGAGGTTCTTCTGGGTGGCGGAGCTCCCTCGCACTGCGGCGGGGGAGTTTTCGCGCCGCGCTCGGCCAGGTCCGGATGGAGCTTGCGAACCTGCGGGTGCGCGCTAGTGGAAGGCGTTTTGGGCGGCTTCCAGGCCCTTGGTGACCAGCGCTTCGGTCGCGTCCGCCGCCCGATCGATCTCCAGCGCGAGCTGCTTGCGTTCGACGGTGGAGAAGTCCTTCAGGACGTAGTCGGCAGGGTCCTGGCGGCCCGACGGGCGGTCGACGCCGAAGCGGACCCGGTGGTAGTCCTTGGTGCCCAAGGACTTCGTGATGGAGCGGAGTCCGTTGTGGCCGTTGTCGCCGCCGCCGAGCTTCATGCGGATGGCGGCGAACGGGAGGTCCAGCTCGTCGTGGATCACGACGATCAGGGTGGGCTTGAAGAACTTGGCGGCGCTCGAGACCGGGCCGCCGGAGAGGTTCATGAAGCTGCGGGGCTTGGCGAGGACGACGCGGTGGCCGCTCAACCTGCCCTCGACGATCTCGGCGCCTGACTTGTGGGCCTTGAACTTGCCGCCGACCCGCGCGGCCAGTTCGTCGAGGACCAGGAAGCCGATGTTGTGGCGGTTGCCCTCGTACTTCGGGCCCGGGTTGCCCAGGCCGACAATGAGGGCGAGGTCATCGTCCACGGAACCGCAACTCCTGCTCGAGATCGTCCAGCAACGCGTCCACGGCCTGCACCTGGTACCCCTTGCCCAGCAGGCCGGACGTGGTGCTGAACCGGGTGTTGCGGACCTCGGTGGAGGTCATGGCGCCCCGGCCGTCCAGGTTGGCCGCGGCTCGGGCGATGAAGGCGTCCACTTCGGCGCGATCGTAGCCGGTGCCGGACTTCGGCAGCTTGCGCCCGTGCAGGTCGTCGCCGGTGCCCAGGCCCGTTGGCGGCACGATGCCGTTGCGGACCTGGTGCTCCAGCAGGTGCAGGACGCCGTCGACGCTCAACGGGTCGTAGCCGTTCGGGACCGAGGCGAACCTGACGGTGCGCACGTGGTCCGGGTCCAGGCGGATCCGGCCTGCCAGCGCGTCGGCGACGATCAACATGAACTCGTTGACCTGCTCCGGGTCGTAACCCTGCCGCTTGCGCCGGAAGGTCTTGGCCCGGATCTCGGTCGGCCGCAGGTATGCAGACGGGGCGCCACCCCCCCCGGGGGGGGGTGGGGCGCC
>JAVXWK010000006.1:0-5482 GCA_032230575.1 Pseudonocardiales bacterium
AACGCCGTCTGGCCCCAGCGCAGGAACTGGTAGCGCTCGCGGTTGCGCTCGTACTCCAGGTCGACGTTCATCTCGAACGCGTCCGGGCGGCCGAAGATGTCGGCGATGACCGAGTGGTCGATCACGAGCTCGGCGGGCGCGAGCGGGTTCACCTTCTCGGCGTCGCCGCCCAGCTGGGTGACGGCCTCACGCATGGTGGCGAGGTCGACTACGCACGGCACGCCGGTGAAGTCCTGCATCACGACGCGGGCGGGCGTGAACTGGATCTCGGTGTTCGGCTCGGCGGCGGGGTCCCAGTTGGCGAGCGCGCGCACGTGGTCGGCGGTGATGTTCGCGCCGTCCTCGGTCCGCAGCAGGTTCTCCAGCAGGATCTTCAGGCTGAACGGAAGCCGCTCTGCGCCCTCCACGGCGCTCAGCCGGAACACCTCGTAGGAGGAGTCGCCGACGTTGAGCGTTCCGCGGGCGCCGAAGCTGTCCTTACTAGTCACGTGCAACTCCATCTGGTGACAGCGCGGTGGTCAGTTCGGGGTACGGGGCAAGTCTTCCTCAAGCGGTTGACCGGTGCCCCTCGACCCCAAACAGTACGCTTGTCCTGTAAGCCGCTTCAAGTCAGGTTGCCCTAAGTCACGGTGTTAGGTTCTCGTGATGCTGAGCGAACTCCAGCGGCGGAATCTCGCCGTGGTCTTCGGCCTCGTGGACGCGAACCGGGACGGCTTTCTCTCGTCCGCGGACTTCGACGTGTTCGTCAGCCGCTTGATCGACAAGCTGGACCTCGAGCCCACCTCGCCCGCCGTCGAGTACCTCCTCATCGCGTTCGCCCAGTGGTGGAGACAGATCTGCGTTCAGGCCGGTGCGGAGACGCGCGGCCAGGTCAGCCTCGCCGAGTACGCCGACGGGGTGGATCGCGGCCTCCAGGAGGACCCGGACTTCCTCGTCGAGGTCACCGTGCTCGCGGACGTGTTGTTCGCCGATGCCGTCCGGAGCACCGGCGCTCTGCTCGGACTGTCCGAGATGGCCGCCATCTGTGACGCGTTCGGGCTCCCGGAGGCCGTTGCCGCGGCCCTGTTCGAGCAGATGGACGGCGACGGCGACGGCAAGGTCACTCAGGCCGAGGTGCGTGCCGCTGTCCGGCGCGTGTTCCTCGGTTAGCGCTGCACGCCGATCCACCTGCGCCGGGTGAACTCGTCAAGATCGACGTCGTTCACATGAACGTTCTTGCTGTGCAGCTGTTGTGCGAACGCCAGACCGCGCATCAAGTCCCAGGTGGGGTGCGGAACTCCAGCGGCGCCTCGATCGAGATCGCGACGACCATGCCGAGCCGGATGCACGCCAAAGCGAGCGGAAGGGGCGTCCTGGGTGGTTATCTTGACGGGGTGCTCCTCGATCAGGTTTCCAAGCGGTACGGGCGCGGGCCCTGGGTGCTGCGCGACCTCACTTTGGAAGTCACCGGCACCGTCGTGCTGACCGGCGCGAACGGCACCGGCAAGTCGACGCTGCTCAAGATCGCCGCCGGGGTGTTGAAGCCGTCGTCCGGACGCGTGGTGCGGCCCGCGTCCGTCGGCTATGTGCCGGAGCGCTTTCCCTCTGACGTCAAGATGTCCGCTTCGTCGTATTTGGCGCACATGGGCCGGATCCGTGGCGCTGGTGCCGGCGACGTGCTGGAACGGCTGGGGTTCGTCGGGTCGCTCTCCGCGCCGATGTCGGAGCTGTCCAAGGGCAACGCGCAGAAGGTCGCGCTGGCACAGGCGTTCCTGGCCACTGATCTGCTGGTGCTCGACGAGCCGTGGACCGGGCTCGATCCCGAGGCCGCCGCCGAGCTGGTGGTGATGCTGGAGGGACGGACGGCGCTGGTGTCCGACCACGAGGGGCACATCGCGTCGGCCACCAGGGTGGACCTCGCCGGTGGGCACGTGACGATCGAGCTCAGCCGCGTGGTGGGGCTCGATGCGTTGGAGGCGTTGGAAGGCGTGCGGTCGGTGCTGTCGCGGGGGTCGTCGGCTCGGGTGGTGGTGGCGCCGGACCGGAGTGATCAGGTGCTGGCCGAGGCGTTGCGGCTCGGATGTTCGGTGCGGAGCGTGCGGTGATCTCCCTGGTGCGGTACCTCGCGGCGGACGTGTTTCGCGGGCAGCGGTTTCTGGCGCCGCTGCTGGTGTTCCTCGGTGTGATGGGGATGTTGTTCGCGTACGACCCCGGTCCGCAGCTGTCGGCCTACTCCGGGTCGTCGGCGTTGATCTACCCGATCTGCGCGTGGCTCGCGGTGGTGGTGGCGACGTCCGAGGACGTGGTGAGGCGCGAGATCACGGTCGTGTCGGCGGGTGGATGGCCTCGTGTTCTGGCTGCTGTGGCTGTGACGACCGTGCTGTTCGGGTTCGGGGTCGCGGTGGTGGCGACGGTGTGGGCGGTGGTCGCGAGTCCGCGCCCGTACACGTTCGGTGAGTTCCTGGCCGGGCTCGGTGCGCACGGGGTGTGCGCGTTGCTCGGTGCCGGGGTCGGGTTGCTGTTCGCGCGACCTGTGTTCAGCGCGATCGGGCGGACGGTGATGGCGGTGTTCGCCGTCGTCGTGTTCACCTATCCGCTCGGGCGCTGGACGCCGCTCGGGTGGGTGCTGGACGTGTTGGGGCACAACCAGTTCTCGCTCGCGGTGCTGTGGGCCGGGGTCGTGGGCGCCGCGTTGGTCTCGGGTGCGGTCTTCCTGGGTGTGCGGCGGGTTTGATGCGGGTCAACGTTCTCGGGCCGTTGCAGGTCCTCGTCTCCGGCGCTCCGGTCGAGGTGCGGGGGAAGCGGCTGCGGTGGTTGTTGCTGCGACTGGCCATGGAGCCCGGCCGGGTGGTCGCGTCGGATCGGCTGATCGCGGATCTGTGGGCGGACTCGGTGCCTGTCGACGGTGCTGCGGCGTTGCAGTCGCTGGTGTCGCGGTTGCGCCGGGTTCTCGGTGCTTCGGCGGTGTCGTCGCATGCGTCGGGGTATCGGCTGGACGCTTCGACCGACGTCGAGGAGTTCGTGCGGACCCGTTCCGCGGCGTTGTGGCGTGGGGCGGCTTTCGAGGACGCGCCGTTCGCCGTTGACGAGGGTGTGCGGCTGGCGTTGCTGCGGGACGACTTGGCCGGGCTGGAGGCTTTGGCGGCCGCGCATCCGTTGCGGGAGGACGTGCAGGCGCGGTTGATGCTCGCTCTGCACGCGGCTGGGCGGCGGTCGGATGCGTTGGAGGTGTTCGCTCGGGTTCGTTCGGCTTTGGCCGATGAGCTCGGGGTGGATCCTTCGGAGGTTTTGGCTTCTGCTCATGCGATTGTGTTGCGGGAGCGGTCGGTTCGGGGGAACCTGCCTGCCGCGGTCGGGTCGTTCGTGGGGCGGGATTCCGACCTGGCTCGGTTGGCTTCGTTGTTGCGGGACAACCGGTTGGTGACGTTGACCGGGTTCGGCGGGGTCGGGAAGACGCGGCTGGCTTTGACCTACGCGGCTTCGGTTTCGTCGGCGTGGTTCGTCGAGCTGGACTCCGCAGCCGAGCCGTTGGCCGCGTTGGACGCGGCGCTCGGGCCGAATCCGCTGGCCGCGTCGGTGTTTTCACGGCTCGGGTCGTCGTTGGTGGTGCTGGACAACTGCGAGCACGTGGTGTCCTCGGCGGCTGGGCTTTGTGTCGAGCTGCTGGCCGCGGCGCCGGACGCGCGCGTGCTGGCGACTTCGCGGGAGCCGCTGGGGATTCCGGGGGAGGTCGTGCATCCGGTGTCGCCGTTGGATCTCGACCACGCGGTGCGGTTGTTCTCGGCGCGGGTGGGCGCGGCGGTGGACGGAGACGTGGTCCGGCGGCTGTGTGCTGCTCTGGACGGGATTCCGCTGGCGTTGGAACTGGCGGCGGCGCGGGCTCGGTCGTTGTCGGCTGCGCAGCTCGAGGCTCGGGTGGACAGCCGGTTGCGGCTGCTGGATCGCGGTCCGCGGACGGGGCCCGCGCGGCATCGGACGCTGCGGGCGGTGATCGACTGGAGCTGGGAGCTGTTGGCCGACGCCGAGCGGGTGTTGCTGGCGCGGCTCGGAGTTTTCGTGGGTGGGGCGACCGCGGCGGCGGTGCACGCGGTGTGCGGGGCAGGCTTGCGCAGGGGTACCCCCTCGCTGGGATCCCCTGCATCTCAACGTACTCAGGACCCCCGACAAGATCAGGATCTCTGGGACACCGAGGATCTGCTGGCCGCGCTCGTCGAGAAGTCGCTGGTGGTCAGGGCAGGCGAGCGGTACCGGCTGCTCGAGACCGTGCGCGAGTACGCACTCGAACAAGGCCAGACGGATCCGGCCGAGCACGCCGCCTACTACGTCGCGCTCGCCGAGCGGAACGAGCCGCTGCTGAGAGGGCCGCGACAGCTCGAAGCGCTCAAGGTCTTCGACGCGGAACGGGCCAACCTCGACGCCGCCCAGACGTGGGCCGTGCAGCACGACGCGCAGCTCGCCCGGCGGATGATGGCCGCCCGCACCTGGCACCTGCTGGTGATGACCAAGCGGTTCGAGGAGATCCGGCGGTGGGCGCCGCTCACTCCGGACGACCCGCTGTCGGACGTGCTGGCCTCGTTGGGCACGCCCGCGGCCGTCGCGGCGGCGGAGCGGTTGTGGGAGGCGGACGTGCCCACGGCGTTGTGCGCGTTGATGCTGACCAGCGGGCAGGTGTGGGGTGAGGCCCAGCTCGGGGACCGGCTCACGGCGCTGGCGGATCGGCTGGAGCGGTCGCGGGACGAGTGGATGCGGGCGTTCTCGGCGCTCATCCGGGGTGTGGTGGCGGGCGAGTTCAGCGACGGGGCGGCACCGGAGGCGGAGGCGGCGTACCGGCGGGCGCTCGACAGGTTCAGGAAGGTCGGCGACCGGTGGGCCGTCGTGTTCGGGCTGTCGTGCCTGGTCATGGTGCTGATCAACCGCGGGGCGTTCGCCGAGGGGTTCAAGGCCGTGTCCGAGGCCCGGCAGGTGGCCGAGGAGCTCGGGGAGCCGGAGACGGTGCTGGTGCCGATGTCGGTGCTGGTGCAGACGGCGCGCATTAAGATCCGGATCGGCGATCTCGCCGGCGCTCGTGAGGACCTGGATCTGGTGCCGGTGTCGCAGATCGACCTCGACCAGGGGCGGGTCGCGCAGGTCCGCGGCGAGCTGGCGTTCTTCGACGGCGACTTCCAGGAGGCCGTCCGGCTCTACCGGCAGGCGCTCGACGCCACCGAGGGCTCGCCTGCCAGCCAGTTCCGGGCGACCGTCCACGCCGGACTCGGGCTGGCGCTGACGCGGCTCGGAAACCTGAAGGCGGCGGGCGAGGAGCACGAGAAAGCGCTCGACACCGTCAAGAAGAGCGCCGACGGGCCGGCGCGCGCGATGGTGCTGGAGTGGTACGCGGACTGGCTTGTCGCCCAGGGCGACCCCCGTGGTGCGGGGGAGGCCCTGGGCGAGGCGGAGAAGCTACGCGGCGGCCCCAGCAGCGACCCGTCGGTGGTGCAGCTGCGTGACCGGGTTCGCGCCGAAG
>JAVXWK010000034.1:0-13995 GCA_032230575.1 Pseudonocardiales bacterium
TGGCGTCCCGCCGGGGACGCCCACCGCGACGGGAAAGCTAGGCCGCGAGCGCGGGCGTAGCGCGGGGGATCCTGTAGTACGTGCCGAAGTCGTGGCCCTGCAACCAGGTGGTGTTCGCGGTGAGCACGGCGAGCCGCTTGTCCGCCCACGCCGTGGCGGCGTCGGGTGCGAGCGGGTCGGCGGTGTGCGCAACCAGTTCGGAGTCGAAGTAGAGCGACCATCCGGCCTTCTGCTTCCACTCGGGGTTGTCGGTGTCGGCCCAGACGAGCTCGGTGCAGAACGCGCGGTTGTCCAGGCCGGTTCCGTGCGCGAGCGCGGCCGGGATCGGGGTCGCGTCGTCGATGCTGTTGCGCAGGTGAGCGACGCCGTCGGCGTCGATGCGCAGCAGCACCGTGGTGGTCGCGCCGTCGTCGGTGGTGATGTCGACGGTGACCGCGAGGCCGCCTGCCGCGTCGTCCGGGATGGCGTTCATGCCGGTGACCTGGCCGCTGACCTGGGGAATCGCAATCGCGTTCATGGTGTTCCTGTCGCTCGGTTTCCGTACGCCCTGGTCGGTGGGCGCACCGCGCTCGCGCGCTGGCACCGCCGACACTAGCGCACCTTTGCCAGATTTCGCAGCGAAACTCACATTGAGTTGCAGCGATACTCACATCTGGAGGTGAGTATCGCTGCACAGTGGCGTACGCTTCGCTGCATGAGGACGAGGGGCGCGATGGAGCTGATCGGCGATTTCACCGCCAGTCAGTGGGGCATGGTCACGTCCCGGCAAGCCCTGAGCGTCGGCATCAACAACGCCACGCTGCACCGGCTGATGCGCGCCGGCTATCTCGACCGCGTCCGCCACGGCGTCTACGCGTCGACGGCCGCGACCGCCACCGCGGCACGCGAGCAGCAGGCCGCCTGGCTCTCCCTCGATCCCGCTAAACCGGCGTGGAGCCGGGCGCCGCTCGATCGTGATGGCGGTGTGCTGTCGCACCAGTCCGCCGCCAACCTCCACAACCTCGGCGACCTGTTCAACGACCGCATCGCGTTCACCACGCCGCGCCGCCGCACGAGCAACGACCACGATCTCTGGTTCAAAACGGCCACGCTGAGCGAGAACGACGTGACGCTGGTCGACAGCCTGCCGGTGACCACGCCGCTGCGGACCATCTGCGACCTGCTCGACCAAGGCCGCGACGGCGGCCACGTCGCGACCATCATCCGCGAGGCCATCGTCGCCAACCTCGTGCAACTCGACGCGCTCATCGAGGCCATCGGGCCGTACACCCGCCGATACGGAATCCGCGACCCTGGCAACGGCCTGCGCCTGCTCGAGCACCTGCTCGCCCAGATCGGCACCAGCCCAGCCGAACTCGCCCACCGTCCCGCCCCGGCGCAAGTGCTGGGCGCCCTGGCCAAGGTGCTCGCCCACGAACACTCGACGGAGGCGCCCCTCGGCGCCCTCGAAGCCTTCCTCACCGCCACCAAGTCCACGCAACCGCTCGGCGACGTGGCAGCTGCCAACCTCGGCAAAGGACTCCAGGTCTTCGCCGACTTCCTCGCCGAGATCGGCTCGATCGACAAGATCGGCGCCTTCGGCGCGGTGGACAAACTCGGCGGTGCTATCAGCGCGGTGGACAAGTTCGGGGCGATCAACGACCACATCACGAACGCGCTCAGCGGCGTCGACACCTCGGCGTACGGGAAAGTCCTCGATGCCGTGGACGTCGGCAGTGCTACCCGGCGGCTCGCGCTGGAATCGGTGGCGCAGCACGCCGCACGCCGCACGGATGAGCTGCTGGGCCAAGATGTCCGCCATGACCGCAACCCCGAGGACGCCGCGAAGCTACGAGGCGGCGCTGAAGAGTCGAGCGCAGAACGCGGCGGCGAAGAAGGTCGGCCGCACGTTCGTTGAGCTGATCGAGCTGCACTTTCACCGGCGGCTGATCGCGCGAATCTTCGACGGTCCCGACGCACAGAACTGGGTTCTCAAAGGCGGGCAAGCACTTCTCGTGCGCTGGCCGCAAGCGCGGGCATCCAAGGACATCGACTTCCTCGGCCGGCAGGACACCGTCGAGGAGGCGGTCGAAGCCCTCATCGCGGCGGCCGCGAAGAAGCTGGACGACGAGATCTCGTTCCGCCACTACAACACCTCGACGCCAGCACACGTCGACTGGCCCACCCGCAACGTCAAGTTCAAGGTGATGTTCGGCAACGTTGAGCTCCACCGCACCGTCAGCGTTGACGTCGTCGCGTCCAACCACATGCTCGTCGGCAAGATCACCACCGAGCCGTTGGAGCCACCGATCGACATCGAGTGCGGGCCATGGCCCGAGGTTCGCGTTTACCCCGTGGAGAACCATGTCGCGGACAAGGTGTGCGCGATTTTCGAGCTCCACGGCGTGAATGGCACTCCGTCGACGCGCTTTCGTGACCCGGTCGACCTGGTCCTGTTCGCGCTCAAGGCGGAGATCCGCGGCGATGTCACGCATCTCGTGCTCCACGAGGAAGCCCGCCGACGTCAGGAACGTGGCATCACCACGTGCGTGCTGCCAGCCAAGTTCGTCATCCCTGAGGAACACACCTGGGCGGCCGGCTACGCCAGGGAGGCGAAGGACGTCGAGGAGATCCCCAAGGAGCTGCGGCAGTTCGGTAGCGCCGCGGTGCTGCTCGACGCCTTCGTCACACCGCTGCTGCAGCCCACTCCCCCGCCCGGAAGTTGGAACTACGCGGCGGCGGCCGAGTGGCGGTGACCCCCGCCGCGCGTGATTCCTACTTCGTCGCTCCGGACACACGGCGCAACGCGAGCGTGAGTACGGCGTGTGCACTGCCGGCGTGAGGAAGCTGCCCCTGCCCGACGAGGTCGAGCACGCGGTCGAACGGCACGGCACGCACGCGCAGGTCGGCTTCGCCGGGCCCGAGCGAGGCCTCACCCTCGCTCAGGCCGGTCGCGAGGAAGACGTGGTCGACGTGGTTGCTCAGGCTGTCCGCGCCATGGATCCGGCCCAGCGGCTCCCAGTACGCGGCGCGCAGGCCGGTTTCCTCCGCGAGTTCGCGGCGCGCGGCCGCGGCCGGGTCGATGTCGGTGTCGTCGACCGCGCCGCCGGGCAGGCGCCACTCGGTGCCGCCGTGCGTGTAGATCCACTGCCGGGTCAGCACGACCTGGTCGTCGTCGTGCAGTGCGAGCACCGTGACCGACGGGGGCGCCATCACGTGCTCGTAGGTACCGCGCGTGCCGTCCGGCTGAATGACGTCGTCGACGCACACGTCGAACCACGGTGACCGGTGCACGACGTCGGTCGCTACGCGTTGCCAGGCGTGCACTTGACCGTCCACGCAGCGAGTCAGAGTCCCCATGTCCTCAATGGAACCACTGGCAGTCGCCGTGTCCTGGCAGGAAATCGCGGTCAGATCAGTGTCAAATCGTCGCCACCCGCGCGGCGCTCACCGTCGGCGTGCTGCTGGTCGTCACCCGATCGGGGATGCCGTCGGTCACCGAGTACCTTCGCGAGCCATGACCGCGGTGATGGATGGTGTTGCCCAGCAGCGGATCGACGCTGTCCGGACGCGACTGAGCCAGGAACTCAACAACATCGCCTCGGGCCGGGCCACCAACGAGTCCACCGAGGACGCCGTCCGCGCGGCGGTGCGGCAGCTCGACGCGCTGATGCTCGAACCCGTCGTCCTGGAATGGCTCACCGCCACGGGACGCGCATGGCCGCAGCGGCAGGTGCCGTGGAAGCAGCTCGCCACGGCCCTCGACTCGCCGGACCGATCCCCGACCACCCCGACGCGGTTGGACAAGCAGCTCGCCGCCGCGTTCGCGGACCGGGCGCCGCGGCGCAAAGCCGCCACGGACCGGCGCAACGGAAGCGGGTACTCCGTGGTCGCGATGTGGGCCGCGATCACCGAGTGGCATCTTGACGCCGGGTTGCCGCTGCCGATCACCATGTGGCGCCGACACTCCCACGCCGCCACCATCCTCGACCTGCTTCCGGCGATCGCCGACCATCCTGAGATCACGCAGCCCGGCACCCGGCCGGTCGCCCTCCTGCGCGCGGCGGGTCACCGGATCCCGACGACGCTGCAAACGCACGTCGCCGAGATCGCGCGTCACCACCATGCGACGGTGTGCCGGTGGGTCGCCGTCACCCGGTAAAGCCAGGCGATGGCCTGGACGCCGGGGCGGCACACCGGTAGTCGGCGTGCGGGGCGGGAGCGGACACGGTGGGGATCAAGGAGCGCATTCGCGCTGGCGAGGTGCACCTCGCCCTCCACGGCTTGCACGACTTCATTCCCGCGTTTCGCCGTCTCGTGTGGTCTCGCGAGATCCTCTGGTACGCGAGCGTGATCAGCATCGTGGTGGGGTTGTTCGGCGCGGTGGTGGGCTGATCCGACAACATCTGCGGACAGGTGTGCGGTGCGGCGCAACGACTTCACGGCCGCCGCAAGCGTGTGGTCAACGGGGGCTGGAGTGCGGGATCTGCTCGCGGAGCCGATGTCCGCACGGCCAGGTGACCATGACGGCCAGGCGCTGCGAATCGGCGGGCCACCACGCGACTCCGTTGGCGGCGTAGAGCTCTCCCAGCAGAACGGCCGGGCTGGCGTCGCCGATCCGCAGCGGGATGGACGACGGGCAGCCGCGCGGCGCCTCGGGATCGGTGCGGATCAACGCCTCGGCGGCCTGGGTCACGCGGCGGGAGAACTCGCCGTGCAGAAGCAGGTGGTGGCCGCCGTCGACGTCGCCGAACAGCTGCGCCTGGCCGCGCAGCGCTGCCCGCAGCACGGTGGCGTTCACCGAGCGGGCGTCGCTGGGCGCGGCCGCCAGCTCGACCTCGACCCGGACCAGGTCACCGGCCCACATGTGGGCGCGCAGCTGCGCGAGCGCGTAGTCCTGGCCGTCCGTCCACCGCGCCGGCCGACCGAACCCCGCGAGCTCGCGGGGCGAGGCGTTCTCGCGCCACAGCCGCCCCTTGTCCAGCGCCGAGCCCCAGTGCGGATGCTGCCGCCACCGCCGGGCTGCCTGCTCGGCGTGCTCTTCGGCGGCATGGTCGGTCACGCCCGCACGCTACGTCGCCACCACGGGTGGCGCGCCCAGTCCGGCGCGAATTCAGCTTTCCGAGGTCAGCCGCACTCTCTGCCACACATGTCGTTGTTTCCACACCTGCCACCAGCGCAGGCCGTGCCGCGGACGGCGGATCCAGATCTCGGCGTCCTCGAAGTGCACCGCGCAGTGCCAGATGTGGCCCAGTCCCACCAAGCGGCGCAGTGCCTCCGTGGTCGTCACCCCGTCATGAGCGATCACCTGGATCAGCGCGTCCTCGGTCATGGCGCCGATGTTCACCTCGAGCCGGATCGGCGTGGTGTTGTTGTCATCCGCCGGCTTGGCGGCTTCGAAGCTCACAGCAAGTTCCTCTGACAGGTGCAGGTGGCGCTGATCCGTGCGAGTGCTACTTCGGCTTCTCTGACCGGTGCCGGCCAACGCCGTCGCGCAGGAGAAGCACTGGTCGTCAGCGAGCCGGCCGCGAACGCGGTGGACGTCCGGGCGGTCATCACGTGCGGGGGCGACGTTGCAGGACAGGCTTGTCGAGATCGCGGTGCGTGATCTTCACGGTCCAGCCGATCGCGCGACACAGCTCGGCGAGCACCAATCCAACTGAAGGTGCCCGGTGCCGACCCCCGATGCACCAGATGACCACTCGGACGGTGCCGAGGCCGAGCCTGACCGGGGTGTGCAGCAGCCGGAAGACGTCCGTGGTGAAGTCCAGAACGCCCGGCGTGCGGCGGACGTGTTCGACAACGCGGGGATCGCGGGCAGTCAGCTGCCGGAACTCCGGACTGATGTGCGGGTCGCGGAACCAGTCGGCGACTCCGATCACGATGTGGCCGGAGGGGAGTTCTCCGTGGCCTTTCCCGCATGTCTCGATCCATACCTGTGGGTCCTGGGGGACGGCCGGTCCGGAACATGGAGTGGTGATCGCCATGTCCTCCACCGTCGCGTCCGAAAACGTTGCGGCGTAAGGGGTTTCCCGGTGCCTCCCGCACTGGGCAACGGGCGGCACGGGCTCGGTGACGCCGGTCTGGTCACCAGTGGATTCGGGACGGCTCGACTGGGCATGAGATTTGTTTTCCATGCCCGGCAACACCTTGGGACAACCATGCCCTCAGCCATGAGCGGTCCGGGAAAACGCTGTTCCGCAGCCGTCCTCGACGTCGACGCGCCCGCGACCAGCACCCCGCGAACCACGAAGGTCTCGCCGACATCCCTGTGAGCGGGTCGGCGAGACCTACGTCGGTACGTAGGGCTACCGTCGCACGGACACCTCGACCCCGTGGTGGTCGGTCTTGCCGCGTGAGTCGATGACCTTGTAATGCGTGATGCGGTCCTTCAAGGGCGCGTTCACCAGGACGTGGCTGGTGACCAGGCTCTGGAAGTGGGGATGCGGCGGCTTGGTCGGAGTCTGGTCGCCGACCAGGTCGGCGACGCTGAACATGCCCGCGCCGCCCACCCGGCGGCCTGGCAGCCGCTTGCCGGCCACCCACCAGCGGCGCCGACCCTCCCGCCAGCGGCCGCACAGGTAGTCCAGGGGTGCCGTGTTCGGCCGGACCTTGCCGAACAGCCGCTCGACCAGGAAGTCGATCTGCGGAGCGCAGTGCCACCGGTCGCGGCGCGGGTTCTCCAGGTCCGTGCGCTCCCAGCCAGGGCCGGACAGCGTGGAGTTGGCATCGAGGAACACGAGCGAGTCCATCTGCGGGTTGCCCTCGTTGCGCAACGCCTCGACGTCGATCATCTTCCGGTGCGCCGACCACGGGCACAGGTGCGCCGCCCTGGTCTTGAACCACGCTGACCGGTCTTCCGGGTCATCGTCCTCGTCGACGACGCGGCACAGCATGCGGCCGCGGGCGTCCTCGTAGAAGTCCGGCCCGCTGCCGTCATGCCACTCCCTGGTGACGATCCGATTCGCGTTGACGATCACGCACGGCGCGATCGGGCCGCGGTTGTGCGTGAGGCTGCTCAGCAGCGGCACGTACGGCAAACCTCCGGAGGCTTGGCGCAGTTTGTCCGCCGCGGCATACATCAGCGTGCCGCCCTGGCGGTCCCACTGTTCGGCTTCCAGCACGGTGAGGTGGTCTGGCCAGCGGGTGCCGTTCTGCAAGATCTCGACGATGCCGTCGAGATCCCATTCCGTCTGCAGGCCGGTGCGCCCGGAGCAGTTCGCGCCACCGTGGGCGTAGTTGATCAAGGTGAAGTGGATCTGTTTCATCTGGACTCAATCTCGGGATGAACGACGACAACGACAGATCAGCTCACGCGGCCGACTCGTGCGGGCTGGTAGCCCGACGCTGCGAGCGAAGCGGTGCGTCACCTGGCCGACACCGCTGTCCCCGTTGTGACGGGTGAGCGGGTGAGCCAAGCAGTTCCGCGCGGTCACCGGCAGAACAGCGTCCAGGCGCAGGCAAGCAGGCAGCCCAACAGATGCAGGTGCTGTTCGTCGGCGGCCGGGGCGTTGATGCCGGCGTCGGTGCAGCTGAGAAGCCAGTGCGCGGCCCGGATGCGATGCCAGCCCAGCGCCCACGCTTCGGCGGGCAGCCCTCCTCGGTCGGCCAAGGCTTCAGATGGCCCGCCGGCGGAGACGTACAGTTCGATCCGTTTCCGTGTGTCCGTCAGGACTGAAGGCGGGCCGCCAGTGGACGTGTACAGGCCGATCAGCTCCGAGGTCGCCGCGGCGTCTGCGGGGTCGCGCACACCGGACAAGGGAACAAGGTCGAGCAGCCCAGGACCGCTGTGGGCCATGGTGAAGTCCAGGATGTGCACCCGCTCGTCGGCGCCGATGTGCACCGCAGAGCGGTACATCTCGCCGTGGACGAGACCGAACGGCGCGAGCTCCGCGCCCTCGGCCCGGACGCGGGCGACCTCGACGAGATCCCAGAGGTACCGGTGCACGTGCCCCGCGGCCGCATAGCGTTGTCCACGAGGCCCTGCCTGGATCTTGCCGAGGAGGTCGAGGGAGGCCCTGGGCAGGCTCGCCAGCATCGCGGTGTCGAAGACCCGCAACCCCGCCGTGGTGGGTGTGCTGTGCAGTTGCGCCGCCGCGCGCACCACGTCCTCGGGCTCCGCAGCGCGGGCTGGGGCGCCGAGGTCGGTCAGCAGCATCCCGAGCATCCCGTTCTCCTCCTGCGCCGCAAGGACCTCAGGGACCGGCATGCCGGATTCCCTCGCGGCGCGCAGGACGGTGTGCTCACGGGTGAACAGAGGCAACACCGTCTTGTAGATCACGGTGCGCTGGTCGGGCAGGTGCAGCCGGTCAACCTGCGAAAGCCTCCTGCAGCTCAACATCTCGGTCGCGTACACCGTGTCGATGCCGAGGTGGCCGAGCAGGTCGCGCCGTTGCCGGGAACGCAGGTATCCGTCCATCACGCGGTCCGGCACGCGGTGACGGCGGCCAGGACGTCGACCAGGGCGCGGCTCATCGACTCCGGCACCCGCCCGGTGATCGTGTGCCCGAACCGCTCGAGGTGAGGCAGCTGCTCGCGCAGCTCGGTCTGGGAGGCGAAGAACCTGGCTTCGTCACCGGACTCGCGGGCCTGCTGCAACACGAGGTGCAGCGCCACAATCTTGTCGGCGGTGCACGCGAGCAGCACCTGCAGGTCGTCGGTGTCGACGCTCGGAGTGCCCGCAGCGAAGGCTTCGTCCAGGTCACGCAGCGCGCGGACCATCCGGCGGACAGCGCCGTTGTACTGCGTGAGGAGGTAGTCGTCGACATCGAGCTCGGCCGGCGCGAACCTGCGGGCGGCGTGCAATAGGGTCGCCGCGGCGAGCTCCGGGGTGAGTTCGGCGCCGAGGTGCTCCTCGAGCGTGAACACGACCGGCGTGGCGCGGGCGAACGCCGGCTTGCCGTTGAGCTCGTGGCCGAAGCACCACTCACGAGCGTCGGTGACGGCCTTCTCGATGAGCGGATGGCGGAGTTGATCGAACACGGCCATGGCGTGCGGTTCTCCAGTTCTGTGGTTGAGCCGCGTCAACGCGGTGCGTCCCGGGGTCGTCGGACCGGGTTGCGGCGATCCACGTCCGCTGCTGATGTCGAGGTGCTCGCTGGACAACACGACCATGTTTCTGTCCAGAAAGGACAGACGGAGGCGGTGCGGGAGATCTACGACCAGGGCGACGGAGCGGTGTTTGCCACTGGCGCAGGAGATGCCCAGGACGACTCGCATCTCTGCGCGGGTGAGCGCCCGCACGAACGTGCGAGAGAGAGGAGACAACGTGTAAGGCATGGACGAACTCCAATCGGTGAGGTGAACACGAGCTACGCGGATCAGCTAGAGGGGAAACGGGAAGGCTTGCCGCAGGCGTGATCCGGCCTGCGGCACGTCAACTCCACGTGGCCCGGCATCTACGCGCCGTCGGCCTCGTCTGGGCCGGGAAGTTCGCCGGTCGCGCCCGCGAGCGGATCGTGCTCGATCTCGTCCGGTGTGACCCGCCGCTGTACACCGAGAGCGACCTGCAGCGCGTGGTGGTTGCCTCGGGCCAAGCCGAGAACGGTGACCAGCAAGAAACTCGTGCCGACCAGCAGTGAGGGAACCGTCCAGCCGACCACCGCGTCGGTGGCCACCTCCGAGATCCCGCTGGCGAGCAGCACCCCGCTCAGCGGGAACGAGAACCTCGTGACCCGATTCCAGCGCACCCACGCGCGAACCAGCTGACTCTCGCCGCGCAAGTCACGCAACGCCTTCGCGTGCCCCTGCCCGCTCAGACCACCAGCAGCTGTGATCAACACGGTGATCTTCTTCGCGGCGACCTTGGCTACCTCGACGTCGATCTTGTCGCGGATCTCTTGTTCCCGTGCCGCCCTCGCGTGGGCCAGTTGCGTCCCGACGGCCAACGCGCACACCTGGCACCCAGCAACGCTCTCGCCGTTGTTCTCCAAATCCTCGGCGGAGACCTTCGCTCCACAGGCCGCCCTGCGCGCCTTCTTCCCCGGCGGGACCGTCGGGAACGCGTGAGTTTCCCAGTCCTGGTGGGAAAGCAGCACCTCGTACTGGCCCGTGCGCCACCCTCCCGGAGCCAGGGCGGCAAGTGCTCGCGTGACTGCCCGCTGCAGGTTTCGGAGCCTGTGTTGAGTCATCGCTGTGCCCACTCCGCTTCGACATCCTCAGCAAGGCGATAGCGGCGCGCCAGGCGGTAACGCCCGATCGCCTGGTGGAAGTACGTCTCCGCTCTGGTGGGATCGCCGGCGGCCCGCCAGGCGCGGGCCATGTTCCGATCGACGTCAGCCAGATACGCAGGCGAACCGGCGTCCGCCTGCGTCAGCGCCCTCTCCGCCGTCGTGAGTACGCGGATTGCGTCCTCCGGCTCGCCGGAGGCAATCATCGAGGCACTCACGTCGGTGAGCACGCGCGCGTAGGGAATCGCGTGCCCGAGCTTGCTGGCGCCGTCAGCGGCCTTGTCGAGCTCGTCGCGTGCCTCGTGATGGCGGCCCTGAGCAGCGCGAATCCTGCCCAGGCTCCATTGGCCGAGGTAGAGGGCCATCCCGTCCTGCGTGTCGTCGGCGAGTCCGAGCGATACGAGCGCCTCGCTCTCTGCCGTCTCCAGGTTTCCGGCAGCGAGGTGCACGTTCGCGCGGCAACGGTGAACGTCGGCACGGAGGCGACCGCCGCCGAGCTTGCGGACGTGCTCCTCGGCGTGATCAATCGCCTGAAGAGCGGTGGGGACGCCACCCCAAGTGCACCAGGCGGAGGCCAGCACGAGGTTGATCGTGGCGACCGCCTGGTCACGGTCACGGGCACGCGCGGCACCATCAGCGCCGTCTGCGTGGAAGCCACCGCTGAAACGGCTGCGGCCCAGCGCCTGCAGCGCCTTGTTCGCGATGTCCACCTGATCCTGCAGATATCCACCGTGACCGCAGAGGCCCAGCAGGGCTTCCGCCAGCATGGCGCACGGCCTGTAGCGGCTGGTGTCAAACAGCACGTCGACGAGATCCCGCAGCGCAGGGCGGTTCGACTCGAACCACAGCATCGCCTCGCCTGGGGACGCGAACGGCGACGACACCGGGATCTCGTACTCGGCGGAGAACCTCGGCGTATCGGGATCGCGGGCGAGATCGGCCAGCACGGCCATCAGCACGAGCAGCCGCAGCTCGACCTCCGCCGCGGTCCGGCGTTCGGCGGACACGTTCGCGGCCGACTCACGGATCGCGTACCGGCCAGGCTCGTTCTCGATGGCGATGCCCTCACGCACCCACCGCCCGAGCACGAGAGCCGCGTCGTCCTCGTCGCGGTCGAGCAACGCGCTGACCAGTTCGACACCGAAGGCCGGCAGCGCGGGCGATGAGTGGATCAGTGCGTGCGCAGCGGCGCGGTCGAGAGAGGACAGGTCGGTCACGGGTTCGACTCCGATCAGGGCAACGATGTGCAGTGCGTTGGGCAGCTCGCTCTGGAGCGGCCGAGGAAGGTGGTCAACCGGCCTGATCGACCTCGATGAGGAGGTCGTCTCCGGTGAGATCTGGTGGCTCGACGGGAATCGGCCACTGCTCGCGGCCGGTGCGGATGTCGAGGTGCTCGGTGCGGAGCTCCACGGCCGGTCGCCGTCTACGGAGCAGGCGAGCCAGTTCTTCGGCCATGGCAACGGATCGGTGTTTGCCGCCTGTGCAGAAGACCGCGAGGACGACCTCGGGTTGCTTGCGGGCCAGAGCGGCGTCGATGTGCGTCAGCCCAATGATCGTCGCGCCGGTGAGCAGCTCACCGGCGATGGGCTGAACGAGGACGTACTCCGCGACATCGGGGTAAAGACCGTTGTAGAGCTTGAGTTCCTCGACGTTGTTGGGGTTATCGAGGATGCGTGCGTCCACAGTGAACTGCGCGACGATCGGCTGCCGGTACTTGACGCCGTAGCTTTTGACCGACACCCGCAGCGCAGCCGTCATGACTTGCCGCCCTCGCGGACCAGGTGCTGCCCGGCTTCAGCCAGCAGGACGGAGGCGTCGCACAGCAGCTGCGTACCAACGGGTGTGTAGACGGGGCCGTTGTCGTAGCCGACGACTTCGGGCTGGGCAGCTTCGTCTGGAGTCATCAGACGCACGGTGATGATCCGGCAGGCCGCGACGAGCAGCAGCGGCAACACCTGGTCCTCGGTTCCGTTCAGCAAGGCGAGAGCCTGGTGCACGCGATCCGCGGCGAGCGCCTGGTACTTCGCCGGGTCCGCATGTGGCTCAGGACTTGCCGACAGGACGAACTCGAACGGGTTGCTCATGTCGCGCTCGGTTTCGCACCGAGAGCAACGAGCCGATCGGCAGCGAGCGTGACCGCCATGAGTACGTGGTTAAGCAGCACGTGCTCGGCCAGGGCGTGAACCAGACCGGCAACGGTGAGCGCCACCAGGTCCGGGGTTTGCGCTTCCTGCTGCGTCAGGGTGGGGGCGTCGGTCACAGGACTGCGCCGACCACGCGCCACAGGTACGGGAGTTTCGCGTTGACCTGCACGCGCGCCAGCAGCTCGTTGACGGTGGCGGGCACGACGACGCGATGAAGCAGGGCGTGGACGTCCGTGTACTGGCGCAACGGCAACTGCCCCGCAGCGATCCCCTGCAGCAGTGCCGCGTAACGCCACATGTCGCGGCACTCCCACGTGTCGTGCCCAATGTTCGTGTTCTCCGTGATCGCGCGGATCGCCGCGCCGGCGGCGGGCACCGCGGCGGACAGCTGCAGGCAGTGGCCGACACCCTGCACGAACAGGCCGCCCATCGCATTCACCGGTTGCGCTGCATGCCGCAACACATCGGGGATGGCGATCGACGGTGAGCACAGTGCCGCACGCAGCCGCGGACCTTGGCGGATCAGGCCGCTTCGAGGGTGGAGCAGTTCTTCCCACCAGTACTCCGGTGCCGGAGTCTTGCTCCGGTAGCAGCTGCGGCACTGGTCGGGTTCGTGAGGAGAGCGCCAAGCGAACAGCTCGCAGGCCGGACAGCGCACGATCCGGACGTCGGCGTTGTACTCGATCAGGTAGGGCCGCTCGAGGTGGTACAGGCCAAGGTCGCCATCGTGGTCGCAGCGGCGGATCGTCGGCAGCGGTGTCGGTCCGGGCAACTTGCGTTGCCACCACCGGATTCGGGACTGGCGGGCCTGTGAGGCGTCGTAGTAACACAGCCAGCCAGGTTTGCCGCACAGCTCGCACGGCTGCGGGTCTCCGGCTGCGAGGTTTGCTGAGGCTGTCTGCTTACTCACCGCCGACCTCCCACTCCACTTCCGCGGCCAGGAAATCCCAGCACTGCGGCAGCAGTTGAACGTCGATCTGTTCGCTCACGTGGTCCTCGCGGTGTTTCCGGTGTGCTGGCGGTGGAAGCTCGCGGCGAGCGGCACGAGAGCCGGACCGAGGCTGTACCGCCAGTCGCGGCGTGATGCACTGCGAACTTCGCCCGGCACAACTCCCCCAGCAGCCAGCAAGCCGACGAGCGGGGAATGCCGAGCTCAAACGCGATCGCCGAGGCGGCGCGGGGTTTGCCGCGACGAGCCAGTTCCGGGAGTTCGACGATGGCGGCAGTAGGCGAGGTCTGCACGTACAGCAGGTGATCGTCGATGCTGGACGCATTGGGCGAGCGGCGTGGTGGCAGCTGCAGCTCGAACGGCTCCGTCATGCTGCGGTCAGACACAATGGCCGTCCGCACGACCAGTCCGGTTGTGGCGCTCGGAGTGTGCGGTGAAGTACTCGGTGCCCAGTCGCGTCAGGTAGCCCTCGGCGACGAGTTCACGGCGAACCACACCGAGCTCCTCAGAGTTTGCGCCGAAGTAGCCAGCGAGGTGTTCCAGGGAGGGGAAGATCCGACCGTCCTGCTGCTTGCCGATCGCGGCCTGCAGGCAACTCTTCACCAGCACGACGTCCTGCAGCGGCTCCGTGCAAGGAGGCAGCCGCAGCTCGAACGGGTTGACGGTCACTGGTCGTCCTCGCTTCGTGCCGCGCGGGCCTTGGTCACGTACAACAGGTCGTGCCGGCGCAACCACGCTCGCTCGACGAGCGCCA
>JAVXWK010000045.1:0-3879 GCA_032230575.1 Pseudonocardiales bacterium
CCGGACCAGATCGGCGAGATCATCGAGACGGTCGCGGAAACCGGTGTGCCCCTTGGTTTTGGTTGTCACGACGACGGCGGTTCGCGGGCGAAGCAGCTGTTCGCGGCGGATGCGGGGGCCGGCCTCGTACAGGGGTCCTACGCCGTAGTTCGAGGTGGCCTCGATCGGGCCGTCTCACCATCGGTTCATTCGGCAGAAACAGGTATCGCTCCCGTGCCCTGTCCGAGATTGGAGCAGACCGTGTCCGCAACGAAGGCGATTGGAGGTGTCCGATGAGTCGTCGCGCCGTCATCACCGGGGTGGGCGTGGTCGCACCTGGTGGCATCGGAACGAAGGCGTATTGGCAACTGTTGTCCGAAGGGCGTACGGCGACTCGCATCATCACGCACTTCGACGCGTCTCCGTACCGCTCCCGCATGGCGGGTGAAGCAGACTTCGACCCCGTGCGCGAAGGCCTTACGCCGCAAGAGATCCGCAGGCTCGACCGCGCGGCGCAGTTCGCCGTCGTGGCCGGCCGTGAGGCGATGGCCGACTCGGGCATCGAGTTCGACCAGCTCGACCCCGGCCGCATCGGTGTCTCTCTCGGCACCGCGGTCGGCTGCACGACCTCGCTGGAGCGCGAGTTCATCGTCGGCTCCGACCGGGGCAAGTACTGGGAGGTCGACCAGTCCTACGCCGTTCCGCACCTCTACGACTACTTCACGCCGTCCTCGATGGCGACGGAGCTGGCGTGGACGGTCGGCGCGGAAGGACCGGTCTCCGTGGTCTCCACGGGCTGCACCTCCGGCCTGGACTCGGTGGGATACGCCGCCGAGCTGATCATGGAGGGCTCCGCGGACGTCGTCGTGACCGGCGGCACCGAGGCTCCGCTCTCCCCGATCACCGTGGTGTGCTTCGACGTCATCCGCGCGTCCAGCACCCGCAACGACGACCCCACCACCGCCTGCCGCCCGTTCGACAAGACGCGCGACGGACTGGTGCTGGGTGAGGGTTCCGCGATCATCGTGCTCGAGGAGCTGGAGCACGCTCGGGCTCGCGGTGCCCACATCTACGGTGAGGTCGCCGGCTTCGCCTCGCGGTGCAACGCCTACCACATGACAGGCCTGCACCCCGAGGGCATCGAGATGTCCGACGCCATCAACATCGCGCTGAAGCAGGCGCGGGCGGACGCGACGGACGTCGGTTACATCAACGCACACGGTTCAGGCACCAAGCAGAACGACCTGCACGAGACGGCGGCGTTCAAGCGCTCGTTGGGCGCTCACGCGTACAAGACGCCGGTGTCGGGGTTCAAGTCCATGATCGGGCACTCGCTCGGTGCGATCGGGTCGCTGGAGATCGTCGGCTCACTGCTGGCGTTCGAGCAGGACCTCATCCCGCCGACGGCGAACCTGCACGAGCAGGACCCGGAGTGCGACCTCGACTACACGCCGCTCGTGGCGCGGGAGAAGAAGGTCGACACGCTCCTGACGGTGGGCAGCGGTTTCGGTGGTTTCCAGAGCGCCATGGTGCTCAAGAAGGTGGAAGGGGCAGGCCGGTGACTCGGGCGGTGGTGACGGGAATCGGCATCGCGTCGCCGAACGGGCTGGGGCCGACCGCGTACTGGCGGGCGACCCTGCACGGTGAGGCGGCGATCAAGCCGATCACCCGGTTCGACAGTGCGAACTACTGGGCGAAGATCGCCGGTGAGGTGCCGGGCTTCGAGGCAGGCCGGCACCTGCAGGGCCGGCTGCTGCCGCAGACGGACCACATGACGCGGTTGACGCTGGTGGGCACGGACTGGGCGTTGCGCGGCGCGGGAGTGCAGCCCAACGACATCCCGGACACCGACATCGCGGTGATCACCGCGGCGACGGCGGGCGGGTACGAGTTCGGTCAGCGAGAGCTGCAGAAGCTGTGGCACCAGGGCCCGGAGTACGTCTCGGCGTACCAGTCGTTCGCGTGGTTCTACGCGGTCAACACGGGCCAGATCTCCATCCGCCACGGCACACGCGGCCCTGGCGCCGTGGTGGTCTCGGAGCAGGCCGGTGGCATCGACTCCATCGGGCACGCACGGCGTCAGCTGCGCAAGGGCGTGCAGCTGGCTCTCACGGGCGGTATGGACTCCTCTCTGTGCCCGTGGGCGTGGGTTGCCCACCAGGCATCGGGTTGCTTGTCCCGCAACAACAACCCTCGTCGTGCCTACCTGCCGTTCGACCGCGACGCCTCTGGCTACGTCGCGGGCGAGGGCGGCGCGATCATGGTGCTGGAGACTCCGGAGTCGGCGGCCGAGCGTCCCGGCACCCGGATCTACGGCGAGATCGTCGGGTACGCCGCGACGTTCGACTCGAAGATGCCGTCACGGGAACCGGGTCTGAAGCGGGCGGCCGAGCTGGCGTTGCGCGACGCCGGCATGGACGCCTCGGAGATCGACGTCGTCTTCGCCGACGCGGCGGGCATTCCCGAGCTCGACAAGGCCGAGGCCGAGGCGATCAAGGGGATCTTCGGGCCGTACGGCGTGCCAGTGACGGCGCCGAAGACCATGACCGGCCGGCTGTTCGCCGGTGGTGGCTCCTTGGACGTCGCCTCGGCGATCCTCTCGATCTACTGGTCGGCGATTCCGCCCACCGTCAACGTCGAGAACGTCGTGCCGGAGTACGAGCTCGACCTCGTGATGAACGAGGCGCGGCACGGCAAGATCAAGGCCGCTCTGGTGCTCGGGCGCGGCAAGGGCGGGTTCAACTCCGCCATGGTGGTTCGCGAGTACAGGTGATGATGTCCTGCTCTGGGGCCGTGGAGGAGTTTCCTTCGCGGCCCCTGAGCCGTTTCTGGAGGCTTTTGTGGACGTAGCACTGATGTTTCCGGGCCAGGGATCGCAGTATCCGCGGATGGCGGCGTCCCTGTACGGGGTCGAGCCCGTGTTCACCTCGGTGATCGACGAGGTGTTCGAGCTGTTCGGTGAGGTCGGCGCGGTTGCCTGCGAGGACTGGTTGGCAGGTGACGACATCGACCACGTGTCGCGGGCGCAGCCGTTGCTGTTCGCGGTCGACTACGCGCTGGGACGTACGGTTCTGTCCTGGGGTGTGAAGCCCGTCGCGCTGATCGGTCACTCCGCGGGTGAGGTCGTCGCGGCCACGCTGGCGGGCGTGTTCTCGTTGGAAGAGGCTGCCGGGCTGGTCCGGGACCGGGTGGTGTCCGCGGTGCCGATTCCTTCCGGCGGAATGCTCGCGGTGGCGGCGTCCGAGGCGGATCTGTTGCCGTACCTGGAAGGTGACGTGGCGATCGCCGCGGTGAACTCGGCCCGGCAGACCATGCTGGCCGGGTCGGACGCGCCGCTGGCTCGCGTGCGTTCGCGGTTGGAGGCGGACGAGTACATCGTGGTGACGGTGCCGGCTTCCACGCCGTTCCACAGCCCCGCGATGCAGCCGGCGGTGGACGAGGCGCTGGCGTCGTGGAGTGCTTCGCCCGTCGCGCCTTCGATGCCGGTGTACTCCGGGTACACCGGCAAGCTGATGACCGCGGAGGACGCGTTGTCCGCGCGGTTCTGGACCCGTCAGCTGACCGACGCCGTCTACTTCGGACCGGCGTTGAACGAGCTGGTGGCGATGTACGACGTGTTGCTGGTGGAGGCCGGTCCTGGCCAGACGCTGACGTCGTTCGCGCGCCGGACGAAGGCTGTGCGGTCCGGGGCTTCCCAGGTGCTGCCGTTGCTCGACGCCTCGGATTCCGTCGAGGCAGCCCGCGCTCGCCTTGTCTGACATATAAAAGAGCCGCCCTCTTCCGGAGGGCGGCTCTTTGGCTGGCATCTAGTCGATGCCGCGGACGATGTGGTCTTCGTTCTCGGGTGGCGACATTTCGTTGTTCTCCATACCTTTTACGGTAGGGATGGTGATTCAGCTC
>JAVXWK010000049.1:0-2901 GCA_032230575.1 Pseudonocardiales bacterium
GAGCTGCACGCGGATCTCGTCTCGGGCGAGATCCGCGTGTCGGAAGGCCCGTCGTTCGTCGACATCGGCCGCGTCGCGGGGCCGGCGCTGGCGGTCGAGCACGCCGGCGGAATCCTGAAGATCGCTCAGCGCAAGCGCATGTTCCGCTGCACCGTCGTGGTGCACGTCGGTGTCGCCCGAGCGGCGAGCGTCACGATCCGCACGGTCAGCGCGCACGTGAAAGTGCGAATGGACGGCGCGCTCGAGGTCGAGACGGTGTCCGGTGATCTCGACGTCACGATGAACGCGGGCGTGATCCGGTTCGGCAGCGTCTCGGGCGCGGCGAAGGCGGCGCTCGGCAAGGACTGCCGGTTCGACGGACGGACCGTGTCGGGCGACATGGCGATCTCCGGATGCGCACCCGAACTCGTCAACGCGGCCACCACGAGTGGCCGGGTTCAGGTCAGTGCCTGATCCGCGCGGCCATGCCGGTGAGCAGGCAGTCGAGACCGAACTCGAACCTGTCGTCGTTGCTCGGGCCGGTCAGCAACCCTGCCAGGGCAACGGTGTGCGGGAAGTCCTGATCGGACAGTTCCTCGATCTCGGCGCGGACGGCCTCCAGGTAGGCCTGCACCGGCTCGCCGCGCGCGACCTGAGCCGACATCGGCGCGGTCTCCCAGAGCACGAAGCCGTGCACGAAGACCATGGTGTCGTACAACGCGTACACCACGGACTGATCGTCCAAACCGGACTGACGCAGCCAGCCGAGCAGGCGCTCCAGGTGGGCGAGCACGTGCGGGCCGAGCACGAACCGGTTCGCGAGGATCTGCGCCGAGTCCCGCCTTCCGGCCAGGTGGGCGCGGAACGCGTGGGCGAAGCGCCACAGGTTGTCCCGCCACGACGGGCTTTCCTCGATCTTGCTCAGGTCCATGTCCGCGAACAGGACCTCGGCGAGCAGGTCGACCAGCTCGTCCTTGTCCTTCACGTGCCAGTACAGCGAAGCGGCCTGGATGCCCAGCTCGTCGGCGAGCTTGCGCATCGTCAGCTTCTCGATGCCGTCCTTGTTCACCAGCCGAAACGCGGCTTCGACGACGTCGTCCAGCGTGATCGGCGCGCGCTGGGTGCGCTTGGTGCGCAACCGGCGCCTGGCGAGCGTCCGGGAACGCGCGTCGGAGGGGTCGGTCATGTGGATCTCCCGGACGGGATCTGAAAAGTCGGTTTCGGCGACCGGAAGGCTACCACCGTTCTGGTACTCTAACGGCGTTAGACAAACGAACGTTGTTAGAGGGGTGGGGGAGTTGTCCGCACGACAAGAGAGCAACCGCTATCTGGTCCTGACCGTGCTGTGCGTGCCGCTGGTGCTCACGATGCTGCAGAGCACCGTGCTGTCGACGGCACTGCGGGCGATCCAGCTCGACCTGCACGCGAGCATCACCGACGTGCAGTGGATCGTCGCCGGCTATTCACTGACGTTCGCGGCGCTGATGCTGACCGCCGGCACGTTCGGCGACATCCACGGCCGCAAGAAGGCGTTCGTGCTGGGGCTCATCGTGTTCCTGGCCGGCGCGGTGGCCTCCGCGCTCTCCACGAGTGTTCCGTGGCTCATCGGCAGCCAGCTCGTCATGGGCTTCGGCGCCGCGTGGATCACGCCGACCTCGTTGGCGATCATCAGGGACGTGTTCACCGACCCGAAGCAACGCGCGGGCGCCATCGGCATCTGGGCCGGCATCGGTGGTGCCGCCGTGTCGATCGGTCCCGCGGTCGGTGGTCCCATGGTGGACGCGTGGGGCTGGCAGTCGATCTTCTGGATGTACGTGCCGATCGCGGTGCTCGGCCTGATCGCTTGTGTCGTCTACCTTCCGGAGTCGGTGACGGACGGCCGGCGCCGGCTCGACCTCGTCGGCACCGTCCTGTCCATCGCCTGGATCGCAGCCGTCGTCTACGGCACGATCGAGGGCCCGCGCCGCGGCTGGACCGACCAGTGGGTGCTCGGCGCCTACGCGGTCGCGCTGGTGCTGTTCGTCGGGTTCATCGTGGTGGAGCTGCGGTCGAAGGACCCGATGCTGGACCTGCGGACGTTCCGCGACAGCGGGTTCGCCGGCTCGGTGTTAGCGGGCTTCGCCGTCTACTTCGGACTGTTCGCCATCACGTACTACATGATGATCTGGCTGCAGAACATCCTCGGCTGGTCGGCGAGCGGCGCGGGGCTCGCGATCCTGCCCGCGCTGCTGCTGTCCATGGTCGCCGCGCCGGTCGCGGGCTGGATGACCTCGAGGTTCGGCGGCGGGATCCCGTTGTCGCTGGGACTGGTCGCCGCCGCGCTCTCCTTGTGGGGAGCCACGTTCTACGGTGTCGGCGCGAGCCTCGCCGACTACTGGTGGGTGGTGCTGCTGATCGGTGTCGGGCTCGGCCTCACGCTCACCCCGATCTCCGTGGTCGTGATGAGCAGGGTGCCCGCTCGCAGCGCCGGCATGGCCTCCGGCGCGGCGAACGCCATCCGCCAGCTCGGCGGCGGCATCGGCATCGCGGTGCTGGGCGCGTTGCTCACGGACAGGATGACGACCTCGACCACCGACCGGCTCACCGCGATGGGCCTGCCGGAAGAGGTTCGCACCAAGGTGGTGGCCGGGATCTCGTCGGGAGCGTCGTCGGCCAGCCGGCAGGGCGGCCCGGTCGGGGACGCGGTCAAGCTGGCGTTCGTGGACGGCCTGCACCTCGCCGAGCACGTGGGCGCGGCCATCCTGCTCGGCGCCGCCGTGATCACGCTGATCCTGGTCGGCCGCAAGGGATCCGAAGACATCGCCTCCGATCGCACCACCGCGGCTGCCCGCAGGTGATCGGCAGGCGAACGAGGGCGGCGAGCATCCCCCCGCTCGCCGCCCGACCCCGTCCCGATCACCGGACCTTCGGCATGACCTCCTC
>JAVXWK010000050.1:0-16377 GCA_032230575.1 Pseudonocardiales bacterium
TGAAGCAGCTGCCGCAGGACCTCTACGAGGCCGCGGCCATCGACGGCGCCGGCCGGTTCACGACGTTCTTCCGGATCACCCTGCCGCTGTTGTCCCCCATGGTGTTCTTCAACCTCGTGCTGGAGACGATCAACGCGTTCCAGACGTTCACGCCGGCCTACGTCGTCTCCGGCGGCCTGGGCGGGCCGATCGACTCGACCCTGCTCTACACGCTCTACCTGTACCTCAAGGGATTCGGCAGCATGCAGATGGGCTACGCGTCCGCGATGGCGTGGGTGTTGTTCGCCGTGATCGGTCTCTTCACGGCTGTCTACTTCTGGTCGGCCCGCAAGTGGGTCAACTATGCAGACTAAGAAGAAGGAGGTGCACTGGCGGGCACACGCCGTGCTGATCGTCGTGCTCGTGGCGATGATCTACCCGATGCTCTGGCTGGTCGGCGCGTCGTTCAAGCCGGAGAACCAGATCTTCAGCACGATGAACCCGTTCCCGTTCGCCTTCACGATCGCCAACTACATCAGCGGCTGGACGGCGACGGGCAACTCGTTCACCGTCTACCTGGCCAACTCGCTGACGGTCTCGCTCTGCACGGTGATCGCGAACGTGGCGTCCTGCTCGGTGGCCGCGTACGCGTTCGCGCGCCTGGACTTCGCGTTCAAGCAGTTCTGGTTCGCGGTGATGCTCGGCACGATGATGCTGCCGTTCCAGGCGACCCTGATCCCCCAGTACACGATCTTCTACCAGCTGAACTGGATCAACACGTTCCTGCCGCTGGTGGTGCCCTACCTGCTGGCCACCGACGCCTTCTTCATCTTCCTGATGGTGCAGTTCATCCGCGGCATCCCGCGCGAGCTGGACGAGGCGGCGGCGCTGGACGGCGCCGGGCACGTGCGGGTGTTCTTCAGCATCATCCTCCCCTTGCTGAGGCCGGCTCTGCTCACCACGACGATCCTGACGTTCATCTGGACCTTCAACGACTTCCTGCGCCAGCTGGTCTACCTGTCGGACCACTCGCGCTACACCGCACCGCTCGGGCTCAACGCGTTCGTCGACCGGGCGAGCGGGTCCAGCTACGGCGGGATGCTCGCGATGTCGGTGGTCACGCTCGTGCCCACCGTCGCCGTCTTCCTCGTCTCGCAACGCCGTCTCGTCGAGGGCGTCGCGACCACCGGCATCAAGTAACGCCTTTCACCGCCAAGAAAGGAATCACATGTCCATCTCCAGGAGGGGCCTCTTCGGCCTCGCCGGTGGTATCGCCGCAGCGTCGGTCGCGGGCTGCGGTTTCGCGCCGAGCAGCAGCAGCGGCGCGGCGAACAACTCGCTGACGTTCCGCTGGTGGGGCGGTGAAGCGCGGAACAAGGCCTACCAGAACGCGCTCAAGATCTTCACCGACAAGACCGGCACGAAGGTCGACGCCCAGTACTCCGGCTACGACGGCTACTTCAACAAGCTCAACACCGAGTTCGCGGGCGGCAACCCGCCGGACCTCTTCCAGATGGACACCGCGCTGGTCAGCACCTACGCGGCCAAGGGTGTGCTGACCGACCTGGGATCGTTCATCCCGAGCACGATCCACCTGGACACGCTCTACTCGGCGGTGCGCGGGGCGGGCGCGGTGGACGGCAAGACCTACGGCGTGCCGTCCGGGTCCGGTTACGCGCCGGTGCTCTACGACAGGACCATCTTCGAGCAGGCGAAGATCCCCGTCCCCACCGACACGTGGACGTGGGACGACTTCGGCCGCATCGCCGGTGAGATGTCGAAGGCGATGGGACAGGGCAAGTACGGCTCGCTCGACGCGTCGAAGGACGACTCCGGCGCGTTGCAGCCGTGGCTCCGGCAGCGGGGCAAGGACCTCTACACCAATGACGGCAAGCTCGGATTCACCAAGGACGACCTCTCCGAGTGGTTCGCGCTGTGGGACAAGCTGCGCAAGGCCGGTGCGGTGTGCCCGCCCGAGATGCTGTCCAACACCGACGCCGCGACGGGCAACCACCCGTTGATCTCGGGGCAGATCGCGATGACCACCGGGTGGGGCCTCGCGCAGATGGCGCCGCTGACCCAGCACACGCTCGACATCGTGGTGGTGCCGCGCGGCAGCAACGGCAAGACCGGACAGGCGCTCAGCGGCGGTGTGCTCCTGTGCATCCCGGCCAAGAGCAAGAACCCGGAGGCCGCCGCCAAGGTCATCGACCTGTTCATCAGCGACGTCGACGCGATCAAGGCGATGGGCATGTCGCGCGGAATCCCGCCGTCGGGCAAGGCTTTGGAGACGTTGACGCCGACGTTGACGGCGTCCGACAAGCGCGATGTGAGCTACGCGCAGTACGTCGCCGACGAGGTGGCGAAGGACGGTCTGCCGAACGCCCCGACCGCGCCTCCCGGTTACAACGACGCGAAGACGGCGCTGGACGCGGCGGCGAAGCAGGTCGCGTTCGGCAAGATGTCGATCGCCGACGCGGTCGCGCAGTACTTCCGCGACGCCGAGGCAGCACTTCAAGGGGCCAAGTAGCACCGTGGTGATCGCTGAGAGCACGGATCTGTTCATCGGCCCGGTTTCCGCGCCACGCCAGCTCGTTCGGGTCACCATCGCGGTGCCGCGGCCCGAGCAGGCGTGGGTGCGGATCACCGGGCCGTTGATCCGCACACCGGAACCGGTGCGGGTGGCGGCGGGTCCGGACGAGGTCGTGGCCGAGGTCGGCGTGGTGTTCTCCGCGCCGACCACTGTCGGCACGGCCTATCCGGCGACCGTGCTCGTCGCACCGGTCAGCGGTGCGCCTCCGTCCGCGTGGGACGTCACGGTGACCGTGGCCGAGACCGGGTGGACGATGTGGATGGTCTCGCACTTCCACTACGACCCGGTGTGGTGGAACACGCAGGCGGGCTTCACCGAGACGTGGCTCGACCTGCCGGGCGCGCAGGCGAAGCGGATGCCGTTCCAGCTCTCGGCGTTCGATCTCGTTCGCGCTCATCTCGACGCGGCTCGGATGGACGAGGACTACCGGTTCGTGCTCGCCGAGGTCGACTACCTCAAGCCGCACTGGGACGCGTTTCCCGGTGACCGCCACGATCTTCGGCGGTTCCTGCGCGAGGGCCGGATCGAGATCGTCGGCGGGAACTACAACGAGGCCAACACGAACCTGACCCATCCGGAGTCGACCGTGCGCAACGCGGTCTACGGCGTCGGGTTCCAACGAGACGTGCTCGGCGCCGATCCGCAGTCCGCGTGGATGCTCGACGTGTTCGGGCACGACCCGTCGTATCCGGGACTGATGGCGGACGCGGGGCTCACGTCCAGCGTGTGGGCGCGCGGGCCGTGGCATCACGTGGGAGCCAAGCGGCACACCGGTGACATCACGCGGATGCAGTTCCCGTCCGAGTTCGAGTGGATCTCACCGAGCGGGCGCGGGGTGCTGACCGCTTACCTGGCCGACCACTACGTGGCCGGGTGGGACATCGAGCGCAAGTCCACTTTGGACGAGGCGATGGCGGAGGCGTACCGGCAGTTCGGCAACCTGCGTTCGGTCGCCGCCACCCGGAACGTCCTGTTGCCGGTCGGGCACGACCACAACGTGCCGTCGCGGTTCTGCACCGAGATCCACCGCGCGTGGAACGAGCGCTATGTCTGGCCGCGCTTCGTCGTCGGTCTGCCGCGCGACTTCTTCGCCGCGGTGCGTGCGGACGCTTCGGCACGTTCGGTGACGTTCAGCCCGCAGACCAGGGACATGAACCCGGTCTACACCGGCAAGGACGTCTCCTACATCGACACCAAGCAGGCCCAGCGCGCGGCCGAGGTGGCGGTGCTCGACGGTGAGCGGATGGCGGCGCTGTCGACGTTGCTCGGCGCGGGATACCCGGCTTTCGCGCTGGACAAGGCCTGGCGTCAGCTGGTGTACGGCGCGCACCACGACGCCATCACCGGTACCGAGTCCGACCAGGTGTACCTGGATCTGCTGACGGGCTGGCGAGAGGCGGACGAGCTCGGTCGTTCGGTTCTGCGCGATGCCATCTCACACCTGGCTTCCTGTGCCGACACGTCCGGTGAGGGCGAAGCCGTGATCGTCGTCAACTCGCTGGCCTTCTCCCGTGATGCCGTTGCGACCGTTGAACTCCGTCTGCCCGGTTTCCTGGGTGCTCGGGTCGTGGATTGCGACGGCCGTGACGTGGCCGCGGTGACCGAGGCGGTGATCAAGCACCCGGACGACACGCTCGAGCTGACGCTGACGTTCGTGGCGCGGCAGGTTCCGGCGTCCGGGTACCGGGTGTACCGCGTGGTCGACGCTCCGAAGGTGCCGCCGTACTGGATGCCGCAGCCCGGCGTGACGATCGAGTCCGAGTCGTTCGTCGTCGAAGCCGATCCGGAGCGCGGCGGTGCGTTGTCCAGCGTCTACGACCGGGCGGCGGACCGCGAGCTGGTGCGGCCCGGTGGTCTCGCGGCGGAGTTCGTGGTGCAGGAGGAACATCCCGGCCATCCGGTGTGGGGTGAGGGGCCGTGGCACCTGCTGCCCAAGGGCCCCGGGACGTCCGCGGGCACGGCCGTCGTGCGTTCCGAGACGAGCCCCGTCGGCGAACGGCTCGTCAGCCTCACGACCCTCGGTCAGCTGCGGATCAAACAGCAGGTGACGCTGTGGGACGGGCTGCCGCGCGTCGACATCCGGTCCTTCGTGGACGGTTCGATCGGCCAGGACCGCCTGCTGCGCAGCCGGTTCGCCTTCGACCTGCCCGGCGCGCTGCCCGTGGCCGAGGTGGGGTTCGCCGCGGTGGGCCGCTCGTTCGGCTTCCCGGACGTCGACGCGGCCACGCACCTGTGGACGCTGGACAGCCCCGCGCACACCTGGGCCGGCCTCTCCGCGCCTGTCCGGCTTCGGCTCTCCGACGGTGTTCTGCACGCCATCGGTGTCGCGGAGGTCGTGGCCGAGGACGGCCGGGACCTGCTGGCCGCGCTGGTCGCCAAGGGTGTCACCGCCACGTGCACCCGCCCGTCTGGACCTCGGTACGGCGCTCTCGACGTGGACTCCAACCTGCCCGACGTGCGGATCGTGGTGGGTGACAACGAGTTCACCGCCTCCGTGCTGGCTGATGCTCCCGAGCACCGTTCAGCACTCGACTCGTTCGGCAAGGTGTTCGTGCCCGCTTCACGTCCGCGAGCAGAACAATGGGTGCCGGACGCCGATCTGCGCGGACCTCGTGATCTGCCGGTGCTGATCGTGACCGACGTCGAAGCCCTGATCGAGGACCTCGCCGACGCGTGCGTCGAAGTGCCCGGCAGCACCACCGATCCCGTCGTCGACCACTCGGTGGCCGTCGTCAACCGCGGCACCCCCGGTTTTGTCGTGTCGTCGGACGGCACGCTGCACGTGTCGCTGATGCGGTCGTGCAGCGGCTGGCCCGCCGAGGTGTGGATCGACGGCGATCGCCGCACGGTGCCGGACGGCTCCAGCTTCGCCTGGCAGCACTGGTCCCACACGTTCGACCTGAGCCTGGTCGCCGGGGCGGGTGACTGGCGCCAGGCCGGGTTCACCCGCGCCGGTCAGGACGTCAACCACCCGCTGCACGCCCGCCAGGTGCCTTCGAGTCCTGGTGACCTGCCCGCCTCGTCGAGCCTGCTGGCCGTCTCACCGCCCAGCGTGCTGCTGACCGCGGCCAAGATCCGCGGCAACCCCCTCGCGTCCTGCACTGATGACCACGGTTCAGACCTCTCGGTGCGCCTGTACGAGTCGACCGGAACGCCGGTGACCGCCGTGGTGTCGCTGTACGGCGGTGTCGAAGCGGTTCACCGCACCGACTTGCTGGAGGAACGCGACGTCGAACCGCTTGCTGTCCGCTCCGGGCAGGCCGAGGTCCCACTCGGCGCGGCGGACGTCGTGACACTGCGGCTGGTGCCTTCATCGCCGCTTCCCGTCGCGCCGACCGAAACGCTTGAACCCGTGCAGCCGGTCTACACCAAGTACTGGCGTCACAACTCCGGCCCGGCCCCGATGGGCAACCTGCCGGTGACCGTGCACGTCACGCCGTCCTTCACCCGGCTCGCGCCGAGCGCCACCGGCCAGGCGCGGATCACCGTGAGCTGCAGCGGTACACCCGCCAAGGGGCGCCTGGAGTTCACCGGCGGCCAGTCGTGGGACTACGACCTGGCGCCCGGTGAGTTCGCCGAGTTCACCGCCACCCTGAGGGCCCGGCCGGGACGTCACCTGCACTCCGCCCGCATCCGCGACCACCTCGGCCAGGTGCTGGAGGACACCGTCGAGGTCGTGTCCGGCACCACCACGGACAGGGAGCTGGTCGACGTGCTGCTCCGGGCGGGCGCCCTCCTGCTCGCGCCCGGCGAGCACGCGCTGCTGCCGGTGACGCTGCAGAACCGGGTGCAGAGCGAGGTGCACGGCGAGATCACCGTGATCAGCCCGTTCGGCACCTGGGACGACGACGTCACCATCGGCCCGCGCACCCAGCCGTTCGTGATCCCGCCCGCAGGCAAGATCACTCTGCCGGTGACGGCCACCGCCGCACCCACCGCTCGTCGCGGCGCACATTGGTGGACGATGGTGCGGGTGGCCGCGCACGGCAGGCTGTACTACTCCCCCGCGATTCCCGTCGCCATGCGGTGAGTCGCTCCGGTGGATGATGCCGGGATGCGCATCCACCGGCTGACCGCGGAAGACCACGAGCTGCTCGGCGCCGCGGTGCGGAGGTTCCGCGGCGTCGAGGTGCGGGACCACGCCCCGTTCCTGGAGGATCCGGCGACCATCTCGTTCCTGGCGGTGGCGGACGGCGAGGTGCTCGGCTGGGCGAAGGGCACCGGAAGATGTGGTTGTGCACCGACGAGGACAACGAGGCCGCGAAGGCGCTTTACGAAGGTGCCGGCGGACAACCTTCACCTCACGACGACGCCGGCTACTGGTGGCAGCTGCGGTAGGTGAAGCCGGAGAAGTCCGCCCACGACTCGCTCGGTACGCCGTCACTCGTCGCGTACAGTCCGATGTGGACTCCGGTGAAGCCGCCCGCGACCGGTGTGCTGAGGAACCGGCCGTCGAAGGGCGCGCCCAGCGGCTGCCCATCGACCAACGCCTGGTGTTCCTGCCCGTGCGCTTCCACACCCAGCCCCACGACTCCCTCACCGACCTCGATCTTGGCGAGCATCTCGTCCTGCCCGCCGATCCGGCGCACCAGCGTGACCTCACGACCGGCGCCGAGCATCAACCGCACGTGGTGGTCGTTGTTCTGCAGCAGCACCAACCCGGCGGCTTCGGACGGACCCGCGGGTTCGAACTCCAGCTCGCACGATGCGTGGAACGACTGGTGTTGCTGGCGGCGCACCACCGCACTCGGGTTGACCAGGTCCGTGATCGACTCCGGGCGCACTATCAGCCGTAGCCGGCCGGAATCGAGCGACAGGAAGTCCGACTCCGGTGTGCGCACGAACATCCACGCCGGATCCGTCTCGGGCCACGGGTGCGCAGGCAGGTCCGGAACGGGATACGAGACCTCGACCCGTCCGGTGCCGGGACTGAACACCGGTCCTCCGGCCTCCCACTCCACCGGTACGAGAAAGGTCTCGCGGCCCAGGTTGTAGTAGTAACCACCGTATGGCCGAGTCGCCAGCAGCACCGCGTACCACTGACCGTTCTGCGTGCACACGAGATCCGCGTGCCCGGTCGCCGCGATCGGGTGCGAACGCCCGAGGTGGCGATGGGTCAGCACCGGGTTCAACCGCGAGCCGCGGTACGGCCCGGTGATCTCGTCAGCGAACGCCACGACCACGGAATGCTCGAAGTCCGTGCCACCCTCGGCGCACACCAGCACGTACCGTCCATCCACTTTGTACAGATGTGGTGCTTCGAGCCACCGGGACTCCGCCATCGAACCGCGAAACACCACGTGTTCCGGTCCGGTCAGCGAAAGCGACTCCAGCTCGAACTCGCGCAGGTAGACCTCAGTCCGGCCGTCGCGGATCTCGCGGGTTCCCGTCCACCACGCCCGCCCGTCGTCGTCGAAGAACAACGACGGGTCGAACCCCTCGGCCTCGGGAAGCCACTTCGGTTCCGACCACGGCCCGGCCGGATCAGCGGCCGTCACGACGAAGTTGCCGCTCTCCCGCGTGTCGTGCACCAGGGTGCACACCACGTAGAACACGCCGTCGTGGTGCCGGATCGTCGGCGCGTACAACCCGCCGGAGGCGCGCACTCCCTGCAACGGCAGCTGCGACGGCCGGTCCAGCACGTGGCCGAGCTGCCGCCAGTGCACCAGGTCGCGGCTGTGGTGGACCGGCAGGCCCGGGAAGTACTCGAAGGTGGACGTGACCAGGTAGTAGTCCGGTCCCACCCGGCACACCGAGGGATCGGGGTGTGAGCCGGGCAGGACCGGGTTCGAGAAGTGTGCCAAGTGGACTCCCCAGCTACGGGTTGAGCCTGGTGTAAGCGGGTTTCGGCCTCAGGTTCGAGTCGAACAGGCAAGCAGCGCCCTCACCGGGGAACGTGCCCGGCACCCACGAGTGCCGGTCCGTGAAGCCCCACGTGGTGAACTCGACGCACCGCGAGACGGCGTGGCAGGCGTCCCAGATCTGGCGGAAGTAGCTCGCCTGCGTCGAGAGCTTCCCCGAGTCCGCGGGCAGCGGGATGCGCACGTCGGCCTCGGTGATCGCGATGTCGAGGCCCAGAGCGGCGAACCGCTCCATGTTCTGCCGGAAGCTCGCCGGGAACCCGTACTTCGTCGCCAGGTGCGTCTGGATGCCGATGCCGTCGATCGGCACGCCCTGCTGCTTCAACGTGCGCACCAGGTTGTACAAGCCAGTGCTCTTGGCGTTGATGCCTTCGGTGTTGTAGTCGTTGATGTACAGCTTGGCCGACGGGTCGGCCGCGCGGGCCCAGCGGAACGCGTCGGCGACATACCCGTCACCGAGCTTCTGCTGGAAGATCGACTGCCGGCGTGAGCCGTCCTCGTTGAACATCTCGTTCACGACGTCCCACGCCCGGATCCTGCCGCGGTACCGGCCCATCTCCGTGTTGACGTGCTGCTGCACCACGCCGCGAAGCTCGGACGAACCGAGGTTGTTGAGCCAGCCGGGGTACTGGCTGTGCCACACCAGCGTGTGCCCGCGCACGGTCTTCCCGTTCTGCTGCGCGTAGTTCACGATCGCGTCGGCACCGGACCAGTTGAACTGGCCGCGGTTCGGTTCGACCACGGCCCATTTCATCTCGTTCTCCGGCGTGACGCTGTCGAACTCGCGCGTCAGCACGGACCGGTAGTCCGCTTCACTTCCGAGGTATTGGGCAGCCACCGCGCTACCCACGTACCTGTTGGTGATGTCCTTCAACGGTCCCGCGGCGGACGCGGGAACCACCTGTCCCAGCACCATCACCGCGGCCGCCGCCGCGATGACGCTCGTTCGGGCACGCAAAATCATCGTGACTCTCCTTAGCTGGTCACCCTTTCACTGAACCTGTGAGGCCACCGACCATGCGGCGTTCGGCTAGCACGAAGAACGTGAGCGCCGGAATCATGGACAGCGCGGTGAATGCGAGCACCTTCGCGGTGTCCTGGGTGTGCTCCGACTGGAACATCGCGACGCCCAGCGGAAGCGTGAAGTTGGTGGAGTCGTTGAACACGAGCAATGGCAGCAGGTAGAAGTTCCAGCTGCTGACGAACGCGAGCACGGAGACCGTGATCAGCGCGGGCCGCGACAGCGGCAGCAGGATCCGCCAGAAGAAGCCGAGCTTGGCCGCGCCGTCGAGCAGCGCGGCGTCCTCCAGCTCGCCGGGGATGGCGTGCATGAACGGCCGCAGGATCACGATCGTGACGGGCAACGAGAACGCCGCCTCGGGAATCGCGACACCGAGCGGGTTCTCCAGCAGTCCGAGCAGGCGCAGCCACAGGTACAACGGCAGCGCGGCGACGCCCAGCGGGAACAGCAGGCCGAGCGTGAACAACGTGTAGAACGCCTCCCGGCCGCGGAAGGCGTAGCGGGACAACGCGAACGCCGCCATCGAGCCGAGCGCGACCGCGAGCGTCGTCGCGATCACCGCGATCAGCGCGCTGTTGCCGAGCAGCCGCCAGAACACCGGCGAGGTCAGCACGTCCCGGTAGTTGTCCCACACCCACGGGCCGGGCAACCCCGCCGGTGACGAGTTGATCTGCGCCGTGGTGCGGAACCCGCCCAGCAGCACGAACAGCAGCGGCACGACCGTGACGCCCACGACGGCGAACGCGGCGAGATAGCCGGCGGTGTTGCGACGTGCCATCTCTCAGCTCACCGCCCTGGTCAGCGCGCCCTCGGTGTCGCGGCGCAACGCGAACCGCTGGTACAGCAACGCGAAGGTGAAGCAGATGATGAACAGGATCACCGCGACCGCGCTGCCGAACCCGAACTCGTAGCGCTTGAACCCGTGGTCGGTCAGGTAACTCACCATCGTCGCGGACGCGTTGGCCGGTCCGCCGAGCGTCATGATCCAGACCAGGTCGAACAGCTGCAGCGACCCGATCACCGACAGGAAGATCCACACTCGGATCGTCGGCCCCAGCAACGGGAGCACGACGTGCCGGGTCGCCTGCCAGCTCGAGGCACCGTCCAGCGCGGCGGCCTCCCGCAGCTCGGACGGGATGCCCTGCAACGCTGCCAGCAACAGGATCACGCCGAACCCGATGTACTTCCAGGTGATCACGACGAACAGTGTGTAGAGCACGATCTTCGGGTCGGCGAGCCACAACCGCACGAGGCCGCCGAGACCGGCGCCGCGCAACAGTTCGTCGACGAACCCGCCCGGTTGCAGGATCAGCAACCAGATCACCGCGGTGACGGCCTCCGACAGCACGTACGGCGCGAAGACCACCATCCGCAGGAACGTCCGGCCGCGCAGTCTCCGGTTGAGCAGCAGCGCGAGGCCGATGCTCAGCGGGAGCTGCACGACGATCGAGAGCGCCACGATGATCAGGTTGTGCCCGATGGCGCTCTGGAACACGTCACCGGAGAAGGCGTCGACGTAGTTGCGCAGGCCGACGAAGTCCGTCAGCGGGCCGAAGCCGTTCCACGAGTAGAGGCTGTAGTACGCGGCCACGCCGATCGGGATCAGCACGAACGCGGTGAACAGCACCAGACCGGGCCCCAGCAGGAGCGCGAGCTCGAGGCGCGTGCGGGTGCGGGTGCGGGACCGCCGCCGGGCGCCCCCAGCCGCGGGCGCGTGCGGGCTGGGGGCGGTCAACGGCCACGACCTGGTCGCGGTGCTCATCACTTGTTCCCGGCGGCCGCCTGGCTCACCGACTTCACGATCGTGTCCGGCCCGCCCTGCCCGGCGAAGAAGTTCGCGATCGCGTCGTTGAGCGCCTGGCCGACGTTGGTCGGCATGGCGATGTCGAAGTAGAACTGCAGGTGCGGCGCCCTCGACACGTACTCCGAGATCTTCTTGTGCGTCTCGGTCTTCAGCGACGCCACGGCAGCTGGGTGCACCGGCAGTCCGGACCCCGTCGCGGCGAGCTTGCGCTGCACGTCCTCGCTGACCAGATGGCCCAGGAAGTCCGCGCACGCCTTGGCAGCGCGCGTGGTGCAGGAGAAGCCGTCACCGCCGCCGAGGACCGAGTTCGGGTCGCCCTGCCCGCCCGGCACCGCCGGGAACGGGAACCAGCCGATCTTCGAGTCCAGGTCCTTGTCCTCGGACAGCGACTGCATCACGTCGGGGTTCCAGTCGCCCTGCAGCTCCATGGCGGCCTTGCCGTTCGCGAGCATGCCCGCCGAACTACCCGCGCCCTGCTGGGCCGGTGTGCCGACGAAGCCGTCCTGGAACGGCTTGGTGTCCAGGAACGCCTTCAGGTTCTCCCCCGCCTTGGTGAAGCACGGGTCGGCGAAGTCCTTCTTCTCCACCGCGGTCTTCAGCGCGTCGACCGAGCACTGGCGGATCGCGAAGTAGTTGAAGTAGAACGCGTCCGGCCAGCGGTCCTTGCCCCCGACCGCGATCGGCACCAGGTTCGCGCTCTTCAGCTTGGCGACCGCCGCGTTCAGCTCATCCAATGTGGACGGTGGACTGGTGACACCGGCGGTGGCGAAGAGGTCCTTGCGGTACCAGAACCCGACGGCGTGCATCTGGTACGGCACGCCGTACTGCTTGCCGCCGGACTGCCAGCCCTGGGCCGCCTGGCCGAGCGGGCCGACCCAGCCCGACGACGCCTGCGTGATGTCGGCGATCTTGCCGGAGCTGAGCTGCGAGACGAGCGAGCCGCCGCCCCACTGCTGGAAGATGTCCGGTGGCGTGCTGCCCTGCAGCGCGAGCGGCACCTTGGTCTGGAACTGCTCGTTCTGCAGCGGTTCGATCGTGAACGAGACGTCCGGGTGCGTCTTGTGGAAGTCGTCGGCGATTCCCTGCCAGATCGACTTCATCGGTTCGGTCGTGCGGTTGTGCCACCAGGTGAGGGTCACCGGGCCGTTGGCCGAGGCATCACCGCCGGAGCCGCTGCACGCGGCCAGCAGGAGCGTCGCCGCGGCGGCTAAAGCGACGGACAACTTGTGCGGAGAGCGCATTGGGTCCACTCCTGACGACGTCGGCCGAGTTGGACGGGGCGTGACGATGAGCGACGCAAGTGCCGTGGCCGCCGGCCTTGCCGCGCCTTCGACGCTCAGCAGGGCGCCTCGTGGCACCGGCCCCACGCCCACAGCCAACCAGGATGAGGACGTGGGGCCGGCACCACGATGCACCCGTCTGACCGCCGAATACGGGGCAAGGCCGGCGGCCACGGCACTGGTGAGAATTCCCCGTCGATCTCGCCGTGTCAATCGTTGTCGATAACGTTTTACACGGCTAGCCTGACCCCGTGCCTCCTCGCTCTCGCGTCACCATCCGTGACGTCGCTGCTCAAGCCGGCGTCTCGGTCGCGACCGTGTCCAAGGTCCTCAACCAGCGCTACGGCGTCGCCGCCGAGACGCTCGCGCGGGTGCAGGCCGTGATCAAGGAGCTGGGGTACGAGGCGAGCCTGGTCGCGCAGAGCCTGCGCAACCACCGCACCAACGTCATCGGGATCCTGGTCGCCGACATCGAGCCGTTCAGCACCGAACTGCTCAAGGGCGCGGCGGACGCCATCCGCGGCACCGGTTTCGAGCTGGTCGTGTACTCGGCGGGCGGGCGCACCGGTGATCCGCAGGGCTGGGAACAGCGGTATCTCACGCGACTCAGCGGCACCCTGGTCGACGGCGCCGTGCTGGTCACGCCCGCGGTCGATCTCGAGGGACTGCCCGGCACCCCGGTCGTCTCGGTCGACCCGCACACCGGCCGCTCGCCGCTGCCCACGGTCGACTCCGACAACCTGCACGGCGGGCAGCTCGCCACCGAGCACCTGATCTCGTTGGGGCACAGCCGGATCGCGCTGCTCACCGGCCGTGAGGACCTGAAGTCGGCCCAGCAGCGCGAGACCGGCTATAGGCGCGCGCTGGCCGCCGCCGGCATCGCCGTGAAGGAGAACCTGATCCGCCGCGGTGACTACGACCACGACATCGCCGCCGAGTCGGCACGCGAACTGCTGGCCGGCCCCGATCGGCCGACAGCCGTGTTCGCCGCCAACGACATCACGGCCATCGCCACCATAGAGGCGGCTCTCGAACTCGGCCTGCGGGTGCCCGACGACGTCTCGGTCGTCGGCTTCGACAACATCCCGGAATCCGCCCTGTGCACCCCGCCGCTGACGACGGTGCAGCAGCCGATCCGCGAGATGGGCCGTCGCGCGATCACGTTGCTGGTGCGGCTCATCAACGGCGAGGCGCCGGACGACACGCACATCACGCTCGGCACCGAGCTGATCGTCCGCCACTCGGCCCGCGCGTTGACCCTCTCCGAAGACAGGCGGTTCCCGTGACGACCGAAGCCACCATGCCGGCCGAGCGCTGGCGCGACCCGCGCGTCCCCGTCGCCGAGCGGGTGCGGGACCTGATGGCACGGATGACCCCGCGCGAGAAGGTCGCGCAGCTGTACGGCGTCTGGGTCGGCATCGACTCCGGCGGCGAGGTGGCACCGCACCAGCACGACTTCGTGGCACAGCTGGACTTCGACGAGTTGCCGCAGCACGGCATCGGCCAGCTCACCCGCGTCTTCGGCACCCGCCCGATCGCCCCGGAGGTGGGCGCGCACAGCCTCGCCCGCACCCAGCGGCAGATCGTCGAGGGCGGCAGGTTCGGGATTCCCGCGGTGGTGCACGAGGAATGCCTCACGGGTCTCGCCGCGTGGCAGGCGACGGTGTACCCGTCGCCGCTGTGCTGGGGAGCGAGCTTCGAGCCGGACCTGGTGCGGCGCATGGCTTTCCACATCGGTCGCTCGATGCGCGCCCTCGGCGTGCACCAGGGCCTCGCCCCGGTCCTCGACGTCACGCGGGACCTGCGCTGGGGCCGGGTCGAGGAGACCATCGGCGAGGACCCGCACCTGGTCGGCACGATCGGCGCCGCGTTCGTCACCGGCCTGGAGTCAGCCGGAACAGTGGCCACTTTGAAACACTTCGCCGGCCACTCGGCCTCCCGCGCGGGCCGCAACCTCGCGCCGGTGTCCATCGGCCCGCGCGAGATGGCCGACGTGATCCTGCCGCCGTTCGAGATGGCGCTGCGGGCGGGCGCGCGATCGGTGATGAACTCCTACTCCGGCGTCGACGGTGTTCCTGTCGCCGCCGATCCCACGATCCTGACCGACCTGCTGCGCGGTGAGTACGGCTTCACCGGAACCGTGGTCGCGGACTACTTCGCGGTGCCGTTCCTGCACATGCTGCACGGTGTCGCCACCGGCCGCGAGGACTCGGCCGCCCAGTCCCTGACCGCGGGCATCGACGTCGAACTGCCCACTGTGGACTGTTACGGCGACCCGCTGCTGGCCGCGGTGGAAACCGGTCAGGTCGACGGCGCGCTGATCGACCGGGCACTGGAACGCGTGCTGCGCCAGAAGTGCGAGCTCGGACTGCTCGACCCCGGCTACTCCCCCGACCCCGCCGCGAACCTGGACCTCGACGACGAGGAGTCCCGCGCGCTGGCAGGCTCGTTGGCCGAACGCTCGATCGTGTTGCTGCACAACGACGGCGTGCTGCCGTTGACCTCTCGTCGTCAGGTCGCTGTCATCGGCCCGCGAGCGGACGATCCTGGCGCGCTGATGGGCTGCTACTCGTTCCCGTTGCACGTCGGCGTGCACCATCCGGACGTGCCGATGGGCATCGACGTGCCGACCGTGCTGGACCGCTTGCGCGGTGATCACGACGTCACGTTCGCACTGGGTTGCCCGGTCCTCGGCGGCACCGACGAGGAGATCTCGGAGGCCGTCGAGACAGCCCGGCAGGCGGAGGTCTGCGTCGCGGTGCTCGGCGACCAGGCCGGTCTGTTCGGTGGCGGTACCTCCGGCGAGGGCTGCGACGCCGCGGACCTGAAACTCCCCGGCAGGCAAGAGGAGTTGCTGGAGGCCCTGCTCGCCACCGGCACCCCTGTCGTGCTGGTGCTGTTGTCCGGCCGGCCGTACGAACTCTCCCGGCAGATCGACCGGCTCGCGGCAGTCGTGTGCGGCTTCTACCCCGGCGAGGAAGGCGCGGCCGCGGTCGCCGGAGTCCTCAGTGGACGAGTCAACCCGTCCGGCCGCCTGCCGGTCAGCTTCCCCGGCGCCGGCGCGAGCCAGCCGTCGACCTACCTCACCGCCGCACTCGGCGCCCGCAGCGAGGTCAGCACGGTCGACCCGACGCCGCTGTTCCCGTTCGGACACGGCCTGTCCTACGCCCCCGCCACCTGGGTGAGCGTGGCCGCGCAGACCCTCGAGTGGCCGATCGGCGGCACCTGCCGAGTGGTCACGACCCTGCACAACGACACCGAACGCGGCACCAGCGAGGTCGTCCAGATCTACCTGCACGACCCGGTCGCCGAGGTCGCCCGGCCCGTCCGGCAGCTGATCGGCGCGGTGAAGGTCGACCTCGCGCCCGGCCGGACGTGCACCGTCACCGCTGTGCTGCACGCGGACCTGACCGCTTACACCGGCCGGGCCGGTCACCGGCAGGTCGATTCCGGTGACGTCGAGCTGCATGTAGGCAGGTCGAGCGCGGACATCCACACGACCGTGCGGCTCGCCATGACCGGTCCTCGTCGTCGCGTCGGGTTCGATCGCACCTTCACGCCGGAGTTCGAGATCGACCACCAGTAGTCCGGCGTGACGACCGACGACTCGGCTGGCTGGATCGCTCGATCAGCCCCTCGTGAGCCGAGGAGATCAGCAGTACTGCTTGCGGGTCGTGTCCGAGGACGAGCGGCGCACGCCCACGTTCGATCCCGCCATGTTAGCGCTAACATGGCGGGATGCAGCGTTCCGGCACCGCCACCCCCACGGTCAGCACCGAGCACTTCGGCAAGATCGGTGACACCGACGTGCACCGGTACGTGCTGGCCAACCCTGGCGG
>JAVXWK010000059.1:0-4106 GCA_032230575.1 Pseudonocardiales bacterium
ACGGTCCGGTGACGGTGAAGCTGTTCAGCCGCAAGCAGGGCAGATTGGCCATGCACTCGGGCGGTGACGTGATGTTCGGACGCCGGTACGCGGACCCCGACGACGGTGGCCCGCTCGTCCCGGATCAGGACGCGGCGCGCGGCGCCGAGCACGTCGTGTCGGCGTTCGCGCCCGCGTTCGCCGCCGCCGACTTCCGCACGGTCAACCTTGAAAGCGTTGTCAGCGACCTGCCCGCGGACAAGGCCTATCCCCAGAAGCGCTTCATCCTGAAGTCCGCCTCCGCGACGACCGCGGGTCTCAAGGCGCTCGGCGTCGACTGCGCGGTCCTCGCCAACAACCACTCCCGCGACTTCCTGGACCAGGGTGTCGCCGACACCCGTGCGGCGCTGACGAACGCGGGCATCGGGATGGTCGGCGCGGACGTGACGCCGGAGGGTGCCGCGGTGCCGTTCCGCCGGACTGTCAACGGAACCGGTGTGGCCGTGGCCGGATTCACCAGCGTCGACGGCGACTTCGTCAACGGCGCGTACCCCGACGCGGCGGAATCGAAGCCGGCGGACGCCACCCTGGACGACGCCTGGCGGTACGACGCGCGGCCGTGGGGGTTCGGTTCGGTCCCCAGGGCGCCGCGCCGCATCGGCCAGGCCTGGGAGGCCTACCGGAAGGCCGAGAGCACGGCGCCGGACGCGGTGAAGGCCGAGATGTGGAAGTCGCTCGTCGCCGCCTACCCGGAACTGCAGGACTGGGTCGCCCGCCGCGGGCACGGTGGCGCCGCCCGGTGGGACCCGGTGGCCTCCCCCGCTCAGATAGCCCAGTTGTCAGCGCAGGCCCAGCTCACCGTCGTGCAGCTGCACGCGGGCTTCCAGTTCCAGGACGCGGCATCGGACAACGTGCGGTCGATGGCCCACGCGGCCGTCGACGCGGGCGCGGACATCGTGATCGGGCATCACCCCCATGTGCTGCAGGGCGTCGAGTGGTACAAGGGCAAGCTGATCGTCTACAGCCTCGGCAACTTCGTCTTCGACCAGAACTTCCTGGCCACCTTCGCGAGCGTCGTCGTGCGCACGGTCTGGGACGGCGACCAGCTGTTGGAGGCGCGACTGCTGCCGTTGGAGTTGGTCGACTACCGGCCGGTGCCGCTCACCGGCGACGCGGCGCGGCGGGTGCTCGGCCGGATCTGGGAGCTCGGCCTGATGCCCGCTTCCACCGACCGCGACCGCACCGGTGCCGTGCGCGCGTACTTGAAGCCACCAGCGCCGGACGTGGTCCCCGCGCAACTGGTCGTCGAGCACAACACGGGACGAATCACCGCCGCGAGCACCCTCCCGGAGACCAGAACGGTCGCAGTTCCCGCGCACGGCGTGGTCGACCTCGCCGCGCCGGGCTCGCTGGTCCGGCCGGTCAGCGGCGACGGCGTCGAGGTGGGGCGCGACCTGTTCGGCTGGGGCCGGTTCGAGGACGAGACCGTCGACGGTGCCGTCGACTCGGCCACGCACTGGAAAACCGGTGGCTCCACGGAGAGCTCGCAGGTCGGGCCGACTCCGCAGGGACAGCGGTTCCTGAGAGTCGGCGCGGCCGCGGGCAAGTCGGTGCAGACCCGTGCCATCGCGCGGATTCCCGTGCCACGACATCGGACATACACCTCGAACTCGGCACCGGCCGATCCCGAACCGTCGTACTCGGTCCGGGCGATGGTGCGCGGCACGGGTTCGGAGAGCGCCTACTTCCGGTTCGACGTCTACCACTTCGACGACAGCGACCCGACCGAGGATCCGGAGTCGGTGGTCCTCACGACGATCACCCGCGCCGTCGAGGTGCCGTCCGACGGTGGCTGGCACCAGGTCACGATCGACCTGACGACGAGCGACCTGACCACGCCGGACGGCGCAGGCAACATGATCATGATGTACACGGGGCTGAACCGCGCGCCCGACGGACGCGCGGGCGCTCTCGACCTCGACGACGTGCGCTTCGTGGAATGGCGTGCCGCGAGCGGGATGACCGGCTCGTTCGGCGCGTTCGACCTTGCGCGCAACCCGACTGACGTGCCGAGACAGCTCCCCGCCGAAGTGAGACGTCCTTAGTGGACTGATCACCCGGCCGAGACGTCCGCTTCCGCCAGAGCCTGCGCGAGTTCCGCTCGCGATGCAACCGACTCGCGCAGTCGTCCCGTCACTTCGATGTGGAGGAACACAAAGCCGTGTTCAGCAGCCGCTTTTCCCTGCACGTTCCTCGTCCCTTCGAGCTTCCCGCACTCGTCGTCCCAGCCGCGGCAGGTCGCCAGGCCCGCTGCCTCGACCCGCTCGGCCACGCGCCGGGCGGCCGGTCCTGGGCGGCCCTGACCCGCCGACACGACGACGTCGGAGCCGGGCAGGCTCTGCTCGTCGAACCCGTGCAGCTGCACCTGGGGCAGCCCGCGTTGGGCCAGATCCGTTGCGACAGAGTGGAAAAGGGTGTCGGTGTGGTGGGCGACGTCCGCCTGCTCCCCCGCGGCACGGCGGTGTGCTCCGGCGATCAGCACGACCGCGCCCGGCGTGCGCCGGTAGAGCTCGATGCCCAGGGCCTCGGTGTCGAGGTCCGCGTTCGGGTGCGGCACCTCGATCACGAGTCTCGGGGTGGTGGACCGGTCCGCGATGTACATTCCCCAGCCCTGTTCGGCTCCGGGCTTCGTGGTGGCGAGCACGAACGATCTGCCGCTCGCGTCGTCCACTCCGGAGTCAACTGTGAAACCCAAGGGGCGCAACCCGTCCGCCTCGGTGGCGGTGCCGTCGAGCAACGGCATCAGCGCCGCCAACGCGGTGTGACGTTCGTCGGCGTTCGGCGCGCGGTAGGGAGCGCTGGGCGAGAGACCGTCGGCGAACTCCACCACTCGGTGCTCGAGGTCCACGCGCGGCGCCGGATCGACCGCGGCCGTGCAGCCGGCCAGCAGCAGGGCCAGTACCGCGATTCGCATGTACACCAACGTAGGGCGGTGAACGAGTGAGCACCACCGTCGACCGGACCAGTTTGGAGCGGGAGTGCGCGGAGGCGGGCTTCCCGTCGGGCGCGCGCGTGCCCCTGGTCGTGATGGTGATCGTTCTCGCGCTGCTCATGGGCTTCTGCGCGATGAGGTTGTCCGGGCGGCCGGACGGCTCGCCGGTCGAGGTCGTCGCGCGGTCGCACCAGTGGTTCGCCACGAACCTCGCCCACTCGGTCGGCGCCTCCGTGAACGAGGCGGTCGCGGACCTCGCCACCGCCGTGAAGCTGTACAGCGGCAAGGGTGATCGCTCCGACGAGCAGACGATCGCGTTCTTCGCGAAGAACTGCCCGCACGCGCGAGGAGTCGCGATCGTGGACAACTCGGGCGGCCTACGGGCGTCCGCCGGCGAGCCGGTGCCGATCGAGTCCGTGCCGCTCGACGACATCTCGAACCTCCCGGTGCGGGTGATGGCGGACCGGTACGGCGGCGTGCAGGCGGTGACGGCCGACGCGCTGCCCCGTGGTGACCGGGTGGTCGTGGTGTCGAGCGACCTCACCATTCCCGCGGTGAGCGTGGACAGCCTGCGGTTGCCGGAGACGGTGCTGCTCGTGACGGACACCGGAGAGGTGGTCAAGCCCCACGGCACCGAGACGGGCGCCGATCACGATGACGACCTCGTCCGGCAGGCCGCCGAGGTGGCCGCGAAGGGCGAGAGCGGCCATCTCGTGGGCAAAGCGGGTACCGGGCCGCCCACTCCGGACGCTCAGGCGACCGTGCCGATCGTGGCGTACGCGCCGCTGACCAGAGGGCGGATCAGCCTCGGGATGTCGTTGCTGCTCGTCGGTGCCACCCCGCAGGCCGAGGCGACCGGGGCCGGCACCGGTCTGCCCGTGGTGATCGCGCTGCTCGGCGTGATGCTGCTCGCGGCGGCGTTGCTCGTCGCGGGACTGGTCGGTCCGGTCCGCAGGCTGCGCGAGGACGCTTTGGCTGTGGCGTCCGGGCAGCCCGGCGCACGGATGCGACGGCAGTGGATCTCCGAGACGCATCGGATCGCGGCTGCCTTCGGTCCTGTCGCGGGACAACGCAGGTTGCCGTCGGCGGTGGTCGCGGTGGTGCTCGCGACGGTGACGCTGCTCGCGTGGTCCGG
>JAVXWK010000067.1:0-3262 GCA_032230575.1 Pseudonocardiales bacterium
TGCTGCGCTCGGACGCCTGGCGGAGGTAGTCCCACGGGACCTGATCGGCGTAGCGCGCTGCCGACGTGACGAACAGCCACAGGTCGGCGGCGGCAAGCAGCTGCGCGGCGAGCTCACGGTTGCCCCGGTCGATCGAGTCGACATCGGGGGCGTCAAGGATTGCGAGACCCTGGGGGATCTTGTCCGACGTCGCAAGCCGCAACGCGTAGGTGTCGTTGGTGGGCACGTTGGTGCGGGGCAGATCGGGCAGGATTCGGTCGGGGAGGAACCACTGTGCGTCGGCCGGGTTGTGGACCAGGACGGGCGAACGCGTCGTCGGTCGCAGGACACCCGACTCGGTGACCCGCTCCCCGACGATCGAGTTGACCAATGTCGACTTGCCGGCACCCGTCGAGCCGCCCACGACCGCGAGCAGCGGTGCGTCGAGCTGCACGAGTCGCGGGAGCACGTAGTCGGACAGCTGATCTGCCACCTTGGCCTGCGTGTTGCGGGCCAGATCGACGTCGTCGACCTCGAGTCGCAGCACGACGTCACGCACGCTCGTGAGGAGCTTGCTCATCGCGCCAAGGAGCTCGGCCGAAGCGTGTTCGCTGGCCACGGGGCTGCTCCTCTCGTTGACGGTGGTCTGTGCGGATGCGGGTCTGTGCACAGATTAGTGGACGAGGGACCACTTCGCCGCCACGCCTCGTGCTACGCGGGGGTCAGAAGTGACGCACGGTGCTTTGCAGCGCCGGCGGGAATCGCAGCATCGGGCGCAACGCGTACATCGAGTCGAGCAGGGCGTACGTACGCTCGACGCCGCACGGGATGTTGCGCCCGCTCATCATGGCGTCGTGCAGGAACGCCATCTCGGTCGCGAGGGCCTGATACCGCTTGACGATCTGGGCGGCCACCTTGCCGCCCTGCTGCTTGGCATACCGGCGAGCGGCCTTGCGGTAACCGAAGCGCGAGAGGTAGGGGATCTCGGCCGGGTGGATCCAGCCGCGCTGGGCCACGTAGGACAACGAACGCTCCAGGATCCGGACCTGGCGGGTGCGGACCACGATGGCCAGGACCGCCACGGCGATGAGCACGCACGCCAGCGCGAGGTAGGCCATCAGGAATCCCAGGCCGCCTCCATAGCTCAACGAGCCGTTCCAGAGTGCGTGGAGCCCCATGCTGGCGACCAGCCCGACGAAGCCGATCAGCACCCTGAGGATCTTGGACCTCCGGGCGATGGCCAGGCCGAGGGCGATGCCGAACGCCGAGGTGAACAGCGGGTGGGCGAACGGGCTGAACAGGCCGCGCACAACGAACGTCGTGGTGACGCCTTCGGCGCCGGCGACCTGGATGTCGGGTGAGCCGAGGTAGCTCGCGGCGTAGTAGCCGATGTTCTCCACGAATGCGAAGCCGACGCCGACGATCCCGGCGTAGACCAGGCCGTCGAGGAATCCGTCGATGACTCGACGTGTGCGGAGGAACGTCAAGGCGAGGAACAGGCACTTGGCCGGTTCCTCGACCAGCGGAGCGACGAACGAGGCCATCTGCTTGTCACTGAGGTCCCACAGGTTCTGGATCGAGATCTCGAGCACCAGCGCGAGCGCCACCGCGATAACCCCGCCCCACACGAACGCGGCGAACTTGTAGCGACGCGGCTCCGGCTCATAGCGATCGAGCCACCAGTAGACCAGCCACAGCAACGGCAGCGGGGCGATCGCGAAGAAGATCGACAGGCCCGCCCCAGCCGGATCGCCCGCGCCGAGCGAGATCCAGACACCGGCGGCCAAGCCGGCGATCGCGATCAGGATGAACCCGACGATCAGCGCGGTGCGTCCGCGCTGGCAGATCGGCTCGCGGTACCTGGGCAGCGCGGCTGGAATCGCGGCGGCACTCGCATCTGTCACCCGCAAATCCTAGGGCATCGCGCCTCGCACGGGTGCAGGTCCACATGCACGGGGACCTGCGCAGATAGGCTTGGAGCGGCTTCACAGCCCGAGCGCCCGTAGCTCAGCCGGATAGAGCAAGAGCCTTCTAATCTCTAGGTCGCAGGTTCGAATCCTGCCGGGCGCGCCAAACCAACGCTGGCTGTCTCCCAGCTCCCGGCGTCCAGGATTCGGGGGGGAGGGCGCCCAGCGCCCGACGGAGTCCTGGCGGTCGCGATTCTCCCGACTCTCCAGAAGCTCAGTGAACCCGGATCCGAGTAATGTGGATGGCACGAAGCTCACGCCTCACTGACAACACTGGCGACAGTTTCCGGTTGATCCAACATCGGGGCTGAAGCGAGGCTTCGATGTCAGACGTGCAGGTGATGATCGACATCCATTGGCACCTGGCCGCTCCACGCGAAGCTGTCTATCGGGCGTTCATCGACGAAGAGCAGGTCGCCGTATGGTTCGGGCCGCACGGTGGCTGGGTCATGCCGGGCACCGTGTCCATCGATGCCAGGCCCGGCGGCCATCGACGGTTGACGATGGTCACCTACAGCGGTGCGATGACCTGGTCGATCGAGACCACGTTCTCCGAAGTGATCGAGAACCAGCGACTCGCCGGACACGAGAAGATCATCGGCATTCCTGGTTTTGAAGGAGTCGATCACCTCACGGTCGGTCTCGACTTCTTCGACGAAGCCGGTGGCACGCGGATCGAGCTGAGGTCGGGCCCATGCCCGCCCGAGATGGAGGCGCCGAGCCGCGAGTTCTGGTTGCAGTCCTTCAGCAAGCTCGACGCATTCCTCACGGCCCGGGCGAACGAGCAGCGCAGCGGCGGCTGAGCCCGTCCTTGGACCGGTTGCCCCCGCCGCCGCGCATTCCTGGACCTCAACAACCAACTAGTTGTGCAACTGCACGGTTGTGGATATGCTCGGTCACATGACCGTCACCGAGGACGACCTCGACCTGGTGTTCGCCGCGCTCGCGGACTCGACGAGGCGCGCGATCCTGGAGCGGCTGGCCGAGGGCGATGCGACCGTGAATCAGCTCGCCGAACCGTTCGCCATGACGCAACAGGCCGTGTCCAAGCACCTCAAGGTGCTCGAGCGCGCCCGTCTGATCTCGCGCACGAGAGAGGCACAGTTGCGGCCATGTCGGCTCGACACCGAGCACCTGGCTGAGGCGGTGGGCTGGATCGAGCGTCACAGGCAGGTCTGGGCGGACAGACATGACCGACTCGCTGAGCACCTCGTGACCTTGCAAGAGGCAGAAAAGGCCACGCCATGAGCGAGACCGGCGAGCTGATGTTCCGACGCGTGCACCTGGCGTCCCGCGAGCGACTCTTCGACTGCATG
>JAVXWK010000069.1:0-6901 GCA_032230575.1 Pseudonocardiales bacterium
GAGTGCGAGATGCTACCGTGTTCGGATCGGCCGAGCGCTTTACCAGCTCGGCTTTTACAGGCCGATAAGCATCTCGCAAGAGGCTCAAAGTCAAGCCCCAATCGCAATCGTCGCGAAGCGGCGATGACCGGCACTGGCCCGTACGACCAAGGTCCCCCAGCCGAACACCAATTAACGAAAGGCGCGAGTCGTGCGAACAGCGACAGTCGCCCACGCGAGCACCAGCGCGCCGTACAACACGATCGCGACACCCGTGAACATCACCGATGGAACACTCCGGGCGAGCGCGCTCGTCCCAGTCACCAGCGTCCCGAGCGGGAACACGAAACTCCACCACGTCAACGCGAACGGCAGCCCGCGCCGAGCGGTCCGCACCGTCACAGTCGCCGCCAGAGCCACCCACAACAGCGCGAATCCCCACGTGATCGTGCCGTAGAGGACGCCGAACGCGGCCTGGCCGGGCAGCACGGGAACGCCCGCGAGGAGGTTGGCGGCGGTGATCGACTGGCCGAGCGGGCCGAGCACGATCCACAGCGTCGGCACGGTCGACGCGGCGCCGAGGCCGTGCTGGACGAGGCGTTGCCAGATCTGCGGCACGATCACCATCGTCGCGAACAGGCTCACGCCGAACAGCGCGTAGCAGCCGAGGACCATGGCCTGGCGTGGGCCTTCCGGCAGGTGCTGAGCGAGCAGGGCACCCGACGCGGCGGACACCATCGGCGGCACCACGGGCATCAGCCAGCCGCCGAACGCTCGCTCGCCGCTGCCTATCATCCGCAACGGCACCAGCACCGAGGTCGCCAGGCCGAGCAGCGTGCCGAGTGTCCACAGTGTCCAGTCGACCGCCAGCGCGGCGGGCAGGCCGATCCAGTCCTCGCCGAGCAGCAACGCGCCGGTGCCGACGGTCATCAAAGCCATTGGTGGCGCGCCCCAGAACTGGGCCATCACGGGATCCGCGAGCTGGGAGCGCACGGTCGCCCAGGTCCAACGCCTCAGAGCAGCGGCCACCAGAAAGACAAGAAGCAGAGCGTCCAGCGCCCACACGAACGTGGCGGGCGTGTGCAGGCCCGGCATGGAAGCTCCGGCCGTGGCGACGATCCCGGTGCCCATCACGGAGGCGAAGAGGTTCGGGCCGAAGGGCGCCGCTCGTCGCACCTCGGGGGCACGGTGTGGGTGAGGTGCGAGAGCGGTCACGACACGACAATCCTCGTGGGACCCGAGCCTCGGTAGGTGGCAATCGCCGATGTACGCATAGGCTGTCCCTATGCCTCTGCCGTCCAGGGTCACCGACCTGACCAGCTTCGACCTGCTGCTGAGCGTGGCCGAGCTGGGCAGCATCGGCCGGGCGGCCAAAGCTCACGGCATGTCCCAGCCCTCCGCCAGCGAACGACTCCGCACCCTGGAAGCCCGCGTCGGCGTCCCCCTGCTCGAACGCACGCCGCGCGGTGCCCGCCTCACCACGGCCGGGCAACTGGTGGCGGGGTGGGCGGCTCCGGTGCTCGCGAAGGCAGTCGACCTCGACGCGGGCATCACCAGTCTCAAAGCGGACCGGCACAGCCACCTCAGGGTCGCCGCGAGCCTCACCGTGGCCGAGTACCTGCTGCCCGCCTGGCTCATCGCGTTGAGGACGGTCAGCCCGGACACCGCGACCGTGCTCACCGCGGGCAACTCGGTGCAGGTCGCCGAGCAGGTGCTGGCCGAGCGCGCCGATCTCGGTTTCATCGAGTCGACCGACATCCCCTCCGGCCTCGCCACTCGCGTCGTGGCCAAGGACGAACTGGTGCTCGTGGTCGCTCCGAGCCATCCGTGGGCCAAGCGCCGCAAGGTCAACGCCGTGAGAGCGGCCGCAACCCCGTTGGTGAGCAGGGAATCGGGCTCGGGCACGCGGCAGGCTTGGGAGCACGCATTGAAAGCCGCCGGGGTGAACCAGAGCGCCGAACCGTTGCTGGAGATGTCGTCCACCACCGCGATCAAGGCCGCGGCCATCGGCGGGATCGGGCCCGCGGTGCTGAGCGTGCACGCCGTGGAGGCCGATCTCGCGACCCGCACGCTGGTCCGCGTCGAGGTGAGCGACGTCGATCTGCACCGGACGCTGCGGGCGGTGTGGCCGGCGGGCAGGACACCCCGAGGGCCTGCCTCCGACCTGTTGACGATCGCGACCCGTAGTCTCACTCATCGTGCCGACCGGAGGTAGCAAGCAGGTTCGCGCGGCCCGCAAGCGCAAGAAGCGGATGGCGCGGGTCGAACACGACCTCACCGATGCGCAGTGGGACGTCCTGAAGTCGTTGTGGGGTGGGTGCGCGTACTGCGGCAAACCCGCGGAGTCGCTCCAGAAGGACTGCGTGCAGGCGATTTCGCGCGGCGGCAGGTACACGCTCGGCAACGTCGTGCCCGCGTGCGGGTCGTGCAACGCCAGCAAGTGCAACGCCGAGGTGACGGGGTGGCTGCGGCGCAAGAAGCTTGACGAGCGCTCGTTCCTGGTGCGGCACTACGAGATCTCGAAGGAGCTGACCGCGCAGTTCGCGCCGCTAGATAGCGCCTGACCTGATCGCGAACGCCACCGCGTGCGTGCGGTTGCGCAGCTGGAACCGCGTGAGCACGTGCTGCACCATGCTCTTCACGGTTCGCTCCGAATAGGACAGTTTCTTCGCGACCTCTGCCGTCGTCCACCCCTCGGCGAACAGCCGCAGCATGTCCAGTTCGCGCTCGGCCATGCCGGACATGGCAGGCAGCTCGGCCCGGCCCTCGAACGCGGCCAGCACCGTCGACATGAGACCTTCGCAGGTGAGGTCGCGGCGCGGCAGGATCGCGACGACGCGGTGATCGATCGCGCGCGGTAGTTCGTGGGCGCGCAGGTCGTCGGTGATCAGCACGACGCACGCGGACGTCCGTTGCGCGACGATCCGCAGTTCAGCCGTCAGCCCGGCGCCCTCGGTGGCGACGAGCACGACCTGGGCGTTGCTCAGCGAGTACTCGGGCAGGACCTGGACTTCGGGCCGCAGCCGCAGGTAACCCGCGATGCCCCAGCGGGTGACCGAATCCTTCGCGTGGACCGCGACTCGCACTCGTTCCATGTCCCGAGCCTTCGGCAGCGCTCTCCATTTGGACTCCACGCCGTCTCCACGCGGCTGCCCGATCGGGCAGCGCACCCCGGTAACCAGGGCGGATTTCCCCAAACGGAGGCCGGGCTGTGCCTAGGTTCGCTCCCTCCCCTGCGACAAGGAGGTCTGTCGATGTCCGCCACCATCGATGCCCTCGCGGAGCTCGCCAAGCCCGAGCAACGCCAAGATCCGTACCCGTTCCTGCGCTGGCTGCGCGAGAACGACCCCGTGCACCGCACGAGCTGCGGTTTCTACCTGTTGAGCAACTACGACGACGTCGCTTACGCGTTGCAGCGGCCCGACGCGTTCGCGGTGCCCGACGAAGCCGCGATGTGGCGCGAGGTCGGTTCCGGGAAACGGAGCCATCCGGCGGTCAAGAAGCTGGTCACGGCGTTCGCGGCGAGGAACCACCCCTGTTATGCCCGGTTGCGGGCCGCGATAGCGAGTGACATGACGCCGGCGCGGGTGCTGCAGTTGCGGCCGCGGATCCTGGAACATCTGGGCAACCTCTTCGACGATCTCGGGCCGCGGCTGGTCGCGGGCGAGACGGTCGATCTGCACGCCGAGGTGTCCATGCCGCTCACGCAGTACGTGTTCGCTGACCGAGTGGGCGTGCCCGATGTGGACCGTGCGTGGATCGCGGACACCATCGCGTTGATGACTCGGGCATTGGTCTCCGACGACGCACAGCTCGTGCTGGAGGCCGACCGGGCGAGCAACGCGGTCGAGGACTACTTCCGGGAACGGGTCGCCGAACGGCGTTCCAGCCCCCGCGACGACCTCATCACGCGGCTCGTCGAGGCGCACGACGGTGAGGACGAGCTGCTCATCGCGATTCTCTGGATCATGTGGATGACCGGGTACGAGAGCACGATCTCCGGCATCGACCGCGTTGTGCAGGCGTTTCTCGCCCATCCGCCGCTCCGGTCGTGGTGCGACGGCGACCAGTCCCAGGTGCAGCGGTTCCTCGACGAAGCGCTTCGACACGACGGCGTCGTCCTCTACACACCGATTCCGCGCATCGCCTTGTCCGAGGTCGCGCTGGGTGGCGTGACCATTCCGGCAGGAGCGTCGGTCCGCATGTTGATCGCGGGCGCCAACCGCGACCCCCGCGTATTTCGGGATCCGGACACGTTCGACCCGACTCGTGACCCGCGTCGGATGCTTTCGACGGGCAACTGCTGCGGGACGACGCTGGGCCGCGCGGAGATGGCGCATGTCGTGACAGGACTGCAACAGCGGTTCCCCACGCTCGTCGCCGCCGATGAGCCGACGTGGAGCGCGGCCGGCATCGCCCGCCGGACCCTCGAAACGCTTCCTGCCCGATTGGCCTGATCCGCGTTGTTCGGACGGGCATCGCATTGCGCTGAACGGGCGAATACCCTGCCCGCATGGGCGAGCTGCGTGTCGACGTGCTCGGTGATCTGCGGATCACCGTCGACGGCGCACGGCTCGAACCGTGCCAGCCTCGGCAACGCGCGGTGCTCGCGGTGCTGGCGATGCGGTCGCCGCATTCGGTTTCGCGGGCCGAGCTCATCGACGCGGTATGGGGTGACGACCCACCGTCGAGCGCTTCGGGCAGCCTGCACACATACATCAGCGCCTTGCGGCGGCTGGTCGAGCCGGATCTGCCGTCGCGGGCGTGCGGAAGCCTGATCGTCACGACCGACAGCGGTTACGCGTGTCTTTCCGCGCCTGCCGACCTGTGCGAGTTCGAGTCGCTGCGCCAAAGTGGACAGCTGCGGTCGGCGCTGGAGATCTGGCGCGGCACCGCGCTGTCGGATGTGCCGGGTCCTTTCGCCGAACGCCAGCGCGCCCGGCTGGAGGAGCTTCGGCTGACGGCGGTCGAGGACTGGGCCGAGGCGGCGATCTCGGCCGGTGAGCACGGCGAGGTGGTCGACACGGTGACCCGCGTCGTGGCCGATCAGCCGGTGCGGGAACGGCTCGTGGGGCTGCTGATGCTCGCGTTGAGCAAGTCCGGCCGCCAGGCGGAAGCGCTGGCCGTGTTCCGCGCCTGCCGTACGGCCCTGGTTGACCAGTTGGGCGTCGAACCGGGACCTGAACTGCAGGAACAGCACTCGCTGATCCTCAGGGGCGGTGCTCCCCGAACCGTACGGCCCGCACAGACCACGCACGACACGATCGGCTTTGTCGGACGAGACAGCGAGATCGCCGAGCTGTGCGCGCGGTTGAGCGGATCCGAGCCGCGCACTGTCGTGATCTCCGCGATCGACGGCACGGGCGGGATCGGCAAAACAGCGCTGGCCGTGCACGTCGCGCACCTGCTGGTCGACCGGTTCCCGGACGGGCAGCTGTTCATCGACCTGCAGGGGTTCGCGCCGCACAGTTCGCCGGTGCCGCCGGACGAGGCGTTGCGGCGGTTGCTAGTCGGGCTCGGGATCGACCAGAAAGCCCTGCCGGACGACCTCGGCGGCCGGGCCGGGATGTACCGCAGCGTGCTCGCCGATCGTCGCGTACTCGTGTTGCTGGACAACGCTTTCAACGCCGAGCAGGTCCGCCCTTTGCTGCCCGGCGTGTCGTCCAGCGCGGTGCTGGTGACGAGCCGCAACCGGTTGAGCGGACTGGTGATCTCCGGTGGCGCGCATCGGGTCACTCTGGACGTGCTGCCAGAGGTGGAGGCCTTGGGGTTGCTGCGGTCGATCGTCGGCCATCGCGTCGACGCCGAACCTCAGGCTGCTCGTGAGCTGGTGCGGTTGTGCTGCGCGCTTCCACTGGCGTTGCGGGTGGCGGCGGAACGGGTGAGCATCGGTCCGAACAGGACACTCGCGGTCCTGGCCGAGGAGCTGGCCGCTGAGCGCCTGGACGTGCTGGAGGCCGACGAGACCACGGCCGTGCGGGCTACTTTCTCGTGGTCCTACCGGGCATTGGCACCTGATGTGGCGCGGATGTTCCGGCTGCTGGGCCTGCATCCCGGCCCGGCGCCGTCACTCGGTGCGGCGGCTGCGCTGGCCGGATTGCCGTTGCGGGAAGCCCGCCGGCTGCTGGACGTCCTGTGCGCCGGACACCTCGTCGACGAGATCGCGTTGCGCCACTACAGCTTCCACGACCTGCTGCGAACCTACGCGCACGAGAAGGCACTCGACGACGAGCCCACTCCGGAGAAGTCCGTCGACCGGTTGCTGTGCTGGTATCTGCACAGCGCCGATGCCGCGGACCGGCTGCTCTTCCAGGGACGCAGACGGATGCCGCTGCCCGAGCTGCCCGAAGATGTTGTGCCGCACCAGTTCGAGGGCGCCGACGACGCGCGAGCCTGGCTTCGGACCGAGTACGTCAACCTGATCGCCGCGATCAAACACGCTGCTGCGAGCCGCAACACCGAGCTGGCGGCACGGCTTCCGCTGGCGTTGATGAGCTTCTTCGAGTTCGACTCGCACTTCGACGACGGCCTGGCGATGTACCAGCTGGGTCTGGACGCGGCCGCCGCGTCCGGCAACAAACGCGTGGAAGCCGTGCTGTGCAACAACATGGGGATCCTGCACTCGGTCCGGCGATCGTACGACGACGGCGAACGCTGGTTCCAGCGCGCGTTGCCGTTGTGGCAGGAGATCTCCGACGAGCACGGCGAGGGCCAGGCGCTGATCAACCTGGCCGGCGTCTACGTGGGCCGCGGCACCGGCGACGCCTCCACGGCCGAACAACACCTGCTGCGCGCGTTGGACATCTTCGACCGCCAGGACAACCAGCTCGGCCGCGTCTTCGCCATGACCCACCTGACGACGGTCCTCAAACGCATGCGGCGCCTCGACGAAGCCCTGGCCTACGGCATCGAGGCCGCCGAG
>JAVXWK010000112.1:0-5589 GCA_032230575.1 Pseudonocardiales bacterium
CCGACATCGCGATGATGCGGACCCCGGACGGCCACGGCCGGGTTGAGCTGGCGAAGTTCCACACGCCGCCGGCGGTCAGTGCCGAGCCGGAGAGCGCGCCGGTGAACGCGCGGGGATACGCCGCATCAGGTTCGCTGTCGAGGACATCGACGACGTCGTTGCCTGTCTGCGCGGCCACGGTGGCGAGCTCGTCGGCGAGATCGCGCAGTACGAGGACATCTACCGGCTCTGCTTCCTGCGTGGCCCTGAGGGCATGATCATCGGACTGGCCGAGCAGCTCAGATGAAACCTCCGGTCACCCCGCGCCACAGTTGCAACGGACGACGAGGAGCGGTCCAGGCCTGGGCTCGGGCACTTGCGCTTTGCGCGCGACAGACGACAGCGCAACTCCTCGTTCACTAAGAGGCTGTTTCGAAATGAGGCGTTATGTCTCCCGAGCTGGAGCTAGTCGTCGGTGTCGGTGACAGTTAGAGGTCATGGAGGTGTCGTCTCGCAGGGGAGTACGGCTCGGCGCAATGGGCGCGATGACCGGACCCGGTCGCGCCACGCGGGTGAGCGCGCGTCGGGGGCCCTGAGGCCACGTCGGCGTAGTTGGCGGCGCGTGCGCCGTCGACGACCAGATGCCTCGCGGCAGGACCACGGCTGGAAGCGAGCCTCCGGCAACGCGTCCTTCGGGGTTGTCAGGCGCTGTCGATCGTGGTGAGGAAGTCGGCGAAAGCCCGGTGCGTGCGTGTGGTGTTGCCGGTTGCGTCGAGGTCCATGAGGAGGCCGCGGATGACGGCGAGCACGACGGTGGCAAGCTCGGGTCGGCCGAGGCTGCGCATGCCGTCTTCGAGCGGTGCGAGCCAGTCGGTGGTCGCGGTGCGCCGGAAACCAGGCCAGAGTGGTTCTCCCGCGCTGTCGTGCAGCCGGCTGAACATGCGCAGGTAGGGCTCTCCCTGCGGCCCGGAGATCGCCGACCATGCGCGGGCCAGGGTCACCGGGTAGGGCTCGCCGGGTCGCAGGCGTATGAGGTCGGTGAAGGCCTCGACCTGGCGCTGCCGGGCCTGGCCCAGGACCTCGCGGAGCAGTCCGTCACGGGTCTCGAAGTGGTAGATCAGCATCCGGCTCGACGTGCCCGCGGCGGCCGCCAACGGCCCCAGCCGATCAGGGAGCCCGTGCTCGAGCGCGTAGTCGGTGCATGCGTCGAGAAGCCGCTGCTTGATCTGCGGTTGGCGCTGCCTGCCCATCAGGGCATCTTTTCACGTAACGAGCGGTACGTCTACTATCGCTCGACAGCAGATCGAGACACGTTAGGGAGGTCATGATGAGGGTCGTTTTCGTGCATGGGGCATGCGTCAAGGACGGGCCGTGGTGGTGGCACCGAACCGGTGAGCTGCTGGCCGAACGGGGCGTCGCCAGCGAGGCGCCCGTCCTGCCCAGCTGCGGCGAGACGAGTGAGCCGACGGGTGCGCAAGGACCCGGGCTGGCCGACGATGTTGCCTCGGTCCGGCAAGTCTTGACCGCGAGCGATGAGCCGACCGTCGTGGTGGCCCACAGCTACGGCGGCATCGTCACCGCGGAGGCAGTCGCGGGCGTCGACGCCGTGTGCCATCTGCTGCTCGTGTCCAGCTACCTGCCCGAGGTCGGGCAGAGCCTCTCCTCGTTCGGCGGTGAGGAGCCCGCCCCATTCCTCGACATCGATCCCGAGGGCGGCACGTTCACCGTCCGGCCGGAGGCCCTGGCCGCGACGTTCCTGCAGGACTGCGATCCGGAGATCCAGCGACAGGCCATGGACAAGACGGCCCGGCAGAGCCTGGCGGTCCTCGAGCAGCCGGTGCAGTCAGCGGCCTGGCAGCGCGTGCCCTCGACGTACCTCGTCTGCACGCAAGACCGGGGCACCCCGGCCGACCGGCAACGCGAGTTCGCCGGCCGAGCAGCCAGCGTCGTGGAACTCGACGCCGGCCACCACCCATTCCTCTCCCAGCCCGCCGAGGTCCGCGACTTGATCGTCGGCCTGTAACGGCGCGGATGGCTTCGACGATGCCGTCGCGCGACTGCGGCGCGTGCGACGGGAAGGAAATGATTGCACGGCCAACTCGACGCGGACACGCCGTGATGAGCACCCTGGACGGATTGAGTGGAGGCGGGGACCTGGTCGACCAGTCGCCGCGCGGCCGCTGCGACGCAGCAGGGCCGCTCGAGCCTCGGGAAATGCCCGGCCTCGTCGATGACTTCGAGCCACGCGCCCGGGATCCGCGCCGCCGTCGTGCCCGACGCGTCCTTGGCCGGGATCGCGCTCTTCGCGCCGGCGACCTAGCCGACCGGCAGCACGAGGTCGGGCAGCCGCGCCTCCAGGGGCGGGCATCTCGGCCTGGATCGACTCAAGCGTCTCGGCGTAGCACGGGATCGACACGCGCAGCGGCGGCATCGGCGGGGGCGCGTCGCGGCGCGCGTGGTACGTCGCCCGCAAGCGCGCCGAAGGCAAGACCAGCACCGAGGCCATCCGCCGCCTCAAACGCCACCTCACCCGCCGCATCTGGCACCTGCTCCAGGCCCCCGACCCCGAGGCGCTGGAGATCAATCTCTTGACATTGGAGCAGCGAAAAAGGACGCGTCTCGGCGTAGCACCGAAGCGGTGTAGTCACGTCGAGCGCGTGGTACGTTCAGGTTCGCGAGTATCGGCACCAGTCGTCACAAGAACGCTGAGGAGGTCGAGGTTGACCGGGACTGAATTCCCAGGGGATTCCGCGATTGGCGTCAGGCAAGTGACCGACTCAGAGGCCGCAGAGGTGACCGAGCTCTTCGCGCTTGCCTTCTCTCACGACCCGACCTGGGGCTGGGCGTTTCCCGACGCCGAGAAGCGGATCGATCACCACCGAGCCTGGTGGGCCCTATACGTGCGCGGCTCGATTTCCTACGGCTGGGCTTGGATGACCGACGACGGCGGCGCCGCGTCGCTGTGGATCCCTCCCGGCCAGCCGGAACTCCTTGCAGAAGACGAGGCGAGAGTCGAGCCGCTGTTGCGCGAACTGGTCGGCTCGCATGCCGACGACGTGCTGACGCTTCTCGATCGGTTCGACGCCGACCATCCGCGACAGCCTCCGCACTACTTCCTGAGCCTGCTCGGAACCCATCCGGATCACCGTGGCAAAGGCAAGGGGATGGGGCTTCTAGCCGCGAACTTGGCGCGGATAGATGAGCTGGGTATGCCGGCCTACCTCGAGTCGAGCAACAGGGCGAACGACCACCGTTACGAACGGCTGGGTTTCACGCAGGTCGGAGAGTTCGAGGCGCCCGCCGGCGGCCCAACTGTCGGCTGCATGTGGCGCGAGTGAGAGGACGCCACTCTGCCGCGGCGCACGAGCAGCGAGCCGCGACGGTGGTCGAGGTCGGACTCGTTGAGGGCGAGCGCCTCGTGGATGCGCAGTCCCGCTCGCCAGAGCACGACGATCAGACCGCGCAGCCGGCGTCCAGTGCGTCCGTCGCCGGCCGCGCGCATCACGGCGACGATCTCCTCGACGGTTGGCGGGTCCGCCGGGTAGCGGTGTCCCTTGTTGCGTGGCGGGCGGCCGGCGTGGAAGCCGGGCATCGTCGCCGGGGACCGTCGCCGACCGGCGGCATCGAGCATCAACTCGGTCATGACCCCTCCTCGGGCTCGAAAACGAGCCGCGAGGATCGCGGAACGGAGCACCGGTATCGCGTGTTTCGGTCGACGCGACTCGTGTGTCGCTTCGCGAGCAAGCGGTAGCGCCGCGTCCGGGGCGGCGCGACGGAGTCGCATGGAGGCTGTCGCGGAAATAGGTCGAAATCGGTTGCGGCCGCAACGGTGGGACGAAGATGCGGAAATGTGCGTCCATCGACGCCGTCATCCCGCCGAGACGCCCCCAAGGGCGCGTCAGCGAGGACCGTTGTCCCGCGATCAATTGACGCGCCGATTTGTGGATCGGTTTATGCAACAGCCTCCATGGATAGGAGCAGCGCCACCCACACGTCGACGGTTGGCGCTGTCAACGCGAAAGCGACAGTCGCTTCTCGTCGTACGGTGTATCCATGGCGGGCGTTGTTCGGATTGCCGATACGACGGGCGGCGTGTTCCTCCACCCGACCGATGTGTTCGCTGCTCTCGGCCCCGAGGCATACGAACTTGACTGGGTGATTCTCGACCTCCCCGAGGCCTTTGCGCCCGAAGGCTCGGACCTCGATGTTCTCAGCATCGAGCGCCAGGTCGAGGAGTCTCCGACTGGACTGCATCTGACGTTCGCCGAACTTCAGCGATTCGCCACAGCGCTCCAGCAGGTCGTTGACGGCCTCTTCGTTGGCAACCATCCGGGGCACGGCTTCCCTTCGCGCGATCAAAGCGACGCCGCCCTGATCGCCGAAGCCGACGTCGTGGTCGCAGCCTTCGACAGCTCGTTCTGGCTTGTGAGCGGTCCCAGCAAGATGCTGGATCGGCTTCGCGCTCGCTTCGATGACGTGGCCGACGTAGAGCCGTCCGAGGTCACGTTGTCGGCGTGGGGCCGCTGACTGCCGCTTCGAGGCAGAGGACGCCCGCGCCTCTGCCGGCGACTGTCGCAACGGACGAAACGGAGGCAGTCTCGCGTACGCAGGGACCAGGCGTGAATTTGACAACGGCGCGGCACCGGAAAGGAACAGCGGCGCCGACGGCACTCTCGCGGTTGGCGCGGGTTTCATCGACCTGCCTTGCCGCCTCGGTTCGTCAGCGCGATCGGACGTGGCTCACTGGACGGCTCACCCGACTGGCCGGCTCTCGATCCGGGACGACGGCCCCAGCCGGAGCCGGCGCCGACCCGCGCTGCGGGTCCAGGCTGGTTGGCTCGGCCGCCGCGTGGAGGCGCTCGGCGGCAAGCTCCACATGACCAGCGCTCGGGGGCCGGCACCACGCTGCCCGTCACGCTGCCGTTCGACTCCGTGAAGCCCGGCGATGCCGGCCACGGCGGACCGGCGGAGACTCAGCATCTTCCCAGCCTGCTCACAGCGGAGCCCCAGAGCAGCCGAGCATCGTCGGCTGCGGTAGATAGACCCGAAGGAGATCAAGATGCTAACTGAGAGACTGAGAAGGCCCCTCGCCATCGGCGCCGCGGTCGTTGTGATCGGAGGCGGCGCCGCCGGAATAATCAACGCGGCCTCCAGTAACGGCTCAGCCGGTGCCAGCACGGGACAAACGGCGACTGTGGGATCCGCGGCGAAGGCGGGATCCAACGCGCGGTCCGGTCCGGCCGCCGGAGGCGTAGTGGGCACGGTCAGCAGTGTGTCGACGTCGAGCTTCACGGTTTCGACGTCAGCGGGTGAGAAGGTGACCGTCAAGAAGGCGTCCTCCACGACATACCGGAAGGGGACGAGGTCGACCTCGGTCAGTGCCGTCAAGAAGGGTGAACCTGTCCTCGTCCTTGGCACGACGAACGGAACGACCATCACGGCGACGCAGGTCGTCGTCCAACCGGCCACGGGCGGATCTACGACTTACACGCCGTCGAAGGTGGTCGCCTTCCAGCGCGGAGCACCGAGCACGTCAAAGCAGGACGGCCAGATCCCGGCGAACTACAGTCAGGGCTCGGGGACGATCGTCAGCGGAACGACAGCGAACAC
>JAVXWK010000117.1:0-7421 GCA_032230575.1 Pseudonocardiales bacterium
CCGGTGCAGATGTCGCAATCCACACCGAACCCGGAGGCCCTCCCTCATACCAAGATCATCCGACTACGTGTCGGACCGTTCGCAACGTCTCGGGTCAGTACAACTAGCCCGCCAACGGCGGCGCCAAGCGATGGCGAAGCCGAGCAGTCGCGAAGCCGGAGGCGGCTCGGACTAGGCTGAACCCCCGTGAGCACCGCATACGGCATCGGCCTGGCCACAGTGACCCCGGACGGCACCGTCCTAGACACCTGGTACCCGTCCCCTGCCCTGACCGACGCCCCGGCAGAGGTAGCGGCCGAGGTTGCAGCAGAGTCGGCGGGCCTGACCACCACCCGCATCTCGTCCGCGGAGATCGCGGAAGCCCTGGGCGAGTCCGCGGCCAAGCTCATCGGCGAAGACCCGGAACGCGACGTGGAAGTGGTCGGCGTAAAGGTCACCACAGACCTGACCCAGCCCCCACGAGACACCTACGACGTCTGGCTGCGCCTGCACCTCCTCAGCCACCGCCTGATCAAGCCCCACGGCGCCAACCTGGACGGCCTCTTCGGCCTCCTGACCAACGTCGTCTGGACCAACCACGGCCCGTGCGCGGTAGACGGCTTCGAGCAGACCCGCACCCGCCTGCGAGTCCGAGGCCCAGTCACGGTCTACGGCATCGACAAATTCCCCCGCATGGTCGACTACGTGGTCCCGAGCGGAGTCCGAATCGCGGACGCGGACCGAGTCCGCCTGGGCGCCCACCTCGCAGCCGGCACCACCGTGATGCACGAGGGCTTCGTCAACTTCAACGCGGGCACCCTGGGCACCAGCATGGTCGAGGGCAGGATCTCCAGCGGCGTGATCGTCGGCGACGGCTCGGACGTGGGCGGCGGCGCCTCGGTCATGGGCACCCTCTCCGGCGGCGGCAAGCAGGTCATCGCGGTAGGCGAACGCTGCCTCCTCGGCGCCAACGCTGGCCTGGGCATCTCCCTGGGCGACGACTGCGTGGTCGAAGCGGGCCTCTACATCACCGCGGGCACGAAGGTCACCGGCCCGAACGGCGAGGTCGTCAAGGCCCTCACCCTGAGTGGCCAGAACAACCTGCTCTTCATCCGGGACTCGGTCACCGGCACGGTCCTCGTCAAGCCGCGAAAAGGCACCGGCGTCGAACTGAACGCCGCGCTGCACGCGAACGACTGAGCAACACTGAGGGGGAGATACTCGGTGTCTGGGGCCCGGTCTGCTGAGGCAGGCTGGGCCCGTGCCGTCCAGAGCCCCGCTCCGAGGAGGTGCACGTGCTGAAACAGCGACTCGAGTTGAACGCTCGTGCCGCCATCGAGCGTGCCCTGGAGGGGGCGCAGTCGGAGGACTCCTTCGTGGAGTTCAAGACCCAGTGGCCGATCGACCACGGCAAAGCCGCCAGACAGATCGCCGCCCTCTGCAACGCGGCAAGAGGCTCCGAGGCCATGTGGATCGTCGGCGTCGACGAAAAGGGCCGGTACGTCAAGGGCGCGCCGGCCGAGGAGCTGTCGAGCTGGTGGCCCAGGGTGGAAAGCCACTTCGACGGCGTCGCACCCGGCCTCACCACGGTCGCGTTCGACTGGGCACCAAGACGAACAGTCGTCGTCCTGAGCCTGCAAACGGACAACGCGCCGTACGTCTTCGTCACGAAGAAGGAGCCCTACAGCAGGGAAATCCCGTGGCGCTCCGGCGAACGCACCCGATCAGCAAGACGCGGCGAGATCCTGGAACTGCTGGTCCCCAAGCTCGACATGCCCGGCTGGGAGTTCGTCAGCGCCAGAGCCACCCTCAGCCAGCACTCGCCGACGCTGAGGTTCGAGGGTGACCTCTACCTGGAGACGAACCAGCCGCTGTCGCTCCCGCACCACCGCTGCCACTCGTACGCCACGTACGGGCTGGACAGCGAGACGGTCGACCTGGCCTTCAGCTTCCGCACGAACACGCGGGACGTGCGGGCGGTCGAGCGGGTCGTGCGGGTCGCGGAACCGGCCGTGCTCCACGTGAGCGCCGATGCGGACGTGGAGCTGGACGCGTTCCAGGACCTCTGGGATCTGCACTGGCACCTGGTGCTCGGCCTCGGCCTGAGCGGGGACTCGATCAGCACGAGCGTCCGGCTCACCACGGACGCGGTGCCGCCCAACCAGTTCACGCGCAGAGTCTGGTCAGCTCTCAAGCCTTGAGACGCTCAGCCGCCGCGGCAATCCGCTCGTCGGCAGCCGTCAGAGCGATCCGCACGTGCTTCTCACCAGCAGGTCCGTAGAACGTGCCGGGAGCAGCGAGAATCCCGCGGTCGGCCAGCCAGGAGATCGTCTCCCAGGCGTCCTCACCGCGCGACGACCACAGGTACAGCCCGGCCTCGGAGTGCGACACCGTGAACCCGGCCGCTTCCAGTGCGGGCTTCAGCACCTCACGACGAGCCAGGTAGCGCGCACGCTGCTCAGCGACGTGAGCATCGTCCTCGAGAGCGGCCCGCATGGCCTCCTGCACCGGCCGCGGCACGATCATGCCCGCGTGCTTGCGCAGCTCCAGCAAGCCCGCGATCAACTCCGGGTCGCCGGTGATGAACCCGGCCCGGTAGCCCGCCAGCGAGGACGACTTCGACAGCGAGTGCACGGCGAGGACACCGTCGAAAGAGTCCACAACGGACGGATGCAGCACCGACACCGGCGAGGCGTCCCACGGCAGCGCCAGGTAGCACTCGTCCGACGCCACCACCGCGCCGACTTCACGAGCCGCGGCGACGGCGTCACGCAGCTGCGCAGCCGACAACACGCGCCCGGTCGGGTTCGACGGCGAGTTCAGCCACACCAGCCGAGTCCCGGCCGGCGGCTTCTCCCCATCGGCCAGGCGCACCACGGTCGCACCCGCCAGCAGCGCGCCGACCTCGTACGTCGGGTACGCGACGGAAGGCACGGCCACGATGTCGCCGGGACCGACGCCGAGCAACGTGGGCAGCCACGCCACCAGCTCCTTGGAGCCGATGGTGGGCAGCACCGCGTCAGCAGAGAGCCCCACGATCCCGTAGCGCCGCTCGACAGCCGCCACGAAGGCAGCGTGCAGCTCGGGAGTGCCGTGGGTCGTCGGGTAGCCGGGAATGTCGGCGACCGACTGCAAAGCGGACTGGATCACCGCGGGAACCGGGTCGACGGGCGTGCCGACGGACAGGTCGACCACGCCACCGGGGTGCTTGCGCGCCTTGGCGGCGTGGTCGGACAGCGAGTCCCACGGGAAGTCCGGCAGTGCCGGGCCCCTGCGTTGAATGATCAATGCCCCTCAGCCTGCGGCTCGAGCACCTTCACGAACTCCGGGTCGGCGGAGACCTTGCCGACCTTCGACGCGCCACCAGGCGAGCCGAGTTCGATGAAGAAGTCCGCGTTCGCCTTGGTGTAGTCCTTCCACTCGTCGGGGACGTCGTCCTCGTAGTAGATGGCTTCCACCGGGCACACGTGTTCGCACGCGCCACAGTCCACACACTCGTCGGGGTGGATGTAGAGCATCCGGTCGCCTTCGTAGATGCAGTCGACGGGGCACTCTTCGATGCACGCCTTGTCGAGCAGGTCTACGCACGGCTGGGCGATCACATAAGTCACTGCGCTCTCCAACTTCTCTGGTCCACACCGCGCAAGCCGGAGAGTACGCGGCACGTTCGAGTATCACCCGGTCAGGCTTGCCTTAGCTGCACGGTGTTCCACGTCACTCCATCAGCTGAGACGGGCTTGGGTCAGGATGAACGCGTGCACACCGTGGATCACCTGGAATCGCTCTGCGCGCAAGCATGGCCCGCCCTGGCAGAAGTTCAGCTAGGAGACTGGTTGATGCGTGCCGCAGACGGCTTCACCGGCCGCGCCAACAGCACCCTGACCTGCGGCGATCCCGGCATGCCGATTCCGGACGCACTGGCCGTCGCCGTTGGGTTCGCACGTGAGCACGGCATCAAACCCACCGCGCACGTGGTGAACGGCTCAAGCTGCGAACGAGTGATCCGGGACGCGGGCTGGATCGTGGATCTCGATCACCCCGGCGGCGCGGAGTCGCTGGTGATGACCGGTCCGCTGGAGAAGTTCGCCGACGGCGTAGCCGAAAATCGTGATCTTCCCGGATGGTGGGACCTCACGGCCGGATCCGAGGTCTCCGCCGCCCAACGGCACGTGCTCGGTTCGAGCGAGAACGTCTGCTTCGCGAGCCTCACCGAGAACGGCGCGGTGGTCGCGGCCGTGCGAGGCGCGGTCGTGGAAGACCTGCTGCACGTCGCCCGCCTCGCCGTGCGGCCGTCACACCGCCGCAAGGGCCTGGCGCGGCAGCTGATGGGCGAACTGGCGGGCTGGGGCCTCGAACAAGGCGCCACCACGTGCGCGTTGCAGGTCGCCGAGCACAACGAGGCGGCGATCCGGCTGTACGAGGAGCTCGGCTGCACCGAACACCACCGCTACCGCTACTGGGTGCCCGCGGTCTCGTAGAGGCCGGGCCGGTTGGCCGCGTTGCGCGCCATCACGGCGCCCACGGCCACCGCACCCGTCAGCGCACCGCCGGCGAGCATCAGCAGGCCGCGCCAGTCCTGCAGCAGCAGGTACGGGCTGCCGTTGGCGTGGCCGGGCTCGAGGTAGCCGAAGATCATCAGCGTCAGGAACCACGTGATCAACGGCAGCGCGGCGGACAGCACCCGCTCGGACAGCGAGGCCGCCCACTGCACCAGCAACGGCGTGGTGACGGCGGCCACCACGATCATGATCGGGAACGGCCAGTCCCCCAGCTTCGGCAGCAGCGTGCCGTCGAAGCGCAGGGGCAGGAACATCGTTTCCAGCACGGCGAGCGCTGCCGCCTCGACGCACAGAAGCAGCAGCAGGACAACTCGCGCGCTAACGATCACCCAGTCCTCCGAACAGATCAGTGGCCGCGCCCTCCGCGGAACCCTTGGCCAGCACGTAGAACTCGGCGCCGACCAACGGCTGCGCGATGTTGTTCGACAGCGCGTACCCGTCGTCCCACACACTGACCTGCGTCGAGTGTGCACGCAAAGCGCGCCGCTTCGCCGTCAGGTGCTCGGACACGTCGACAACCGTTGTGATCTCTTCATCCGGCGTCACCGGCAGCTCACCGGGCTCGGGCAGCCGGAAGGCCTCCGGCACGTTCTCCAGAGCGGCCACCCCGGCGTTCGTGGCGTCGCGGGACGTCACCGCGTAGAAGACCCGCTCGACGTCCGAAACCTGGGCACACGCGGCCACGGTGATCTCGTGCGCGCGGATGTGGTCCGGGTGGCCGTAGCCACCGAACGCGTCGTAGCTGACGACGACCTGAGGCTTGACCTCGCGCAGGATCTCGACCAGCTGGGCGGTCTGGTCGTCGAGGGATCCCTGGACGAACGCGCGCTGGTGAGCGTTGGACGGCACGTCGACCATGCCGGAGTCACGCCACCTGCCGATGCCGCCGAGGAATCTGTGGTCCGTCACGCCGAGCGCGGCGCAGGCGGATCTCAGCTCGCCGACGCGGTACCCGCCCAGCTGGTCGGCTTCCCCCGCGGCCAGGTGTGCGAGTGCGGGCGGGATGATCTCGCCCTCTTCACCCAGCGTGCAGGTGACGACCGTGACGTGCGCGCCCGCGGAGGCGTAGCGCGCGATTGTGCCGCCTGTCCACAGACTCTCGTCGTCAGGATGGGCATGCACGAAAAGCAACCGTGGTGGAGCAGTCAGCGTCACTGAAACAGAGTAAAGCTGTGTTTACGGCCCCTGCTCCGCAGGGGCGGCGAGATCGCCGGGAAGTTGGTCATCCGGCCGAATCGCGCACGTCGAAACTGGGCTTCGCCGAATTTCGACGTGCGCGGTTGACCGGATGACCAACGCGATCTCGCGATCCCCGCGTCGGCCACGTTCCCCGCGCCTGGGGGATCTCAATTGGCAGGCTCGGCTTCTAAACCACCGAGCGTTCCTCCGCGAAGTGGCACGCGGACAGCGTTCCGTCCGGCCCACCACGCAATTCCAGCTTCGGTTCCTCGGTCGCGCAGATGTCCTGCGCCTTCCAGCACCGCGTCCGGAACCTGCATCCCGACGGCGGATTGACCGGCGACGGCACGTCACCCGTCAGCACGATGCGCTGCCGCTGCCGCTCCTGCTTGGGATCCGGCATGGGAACCGCGGACAGCAGCGCCTGCGTGTACGGGTGCATCGGCCTGCCGTAGATGGTCTCCCGCTCACCCATCTCGATGATCTTGCCGAGGTACATCACCGCGACCCGGTCCGAGATGTGTCGCACCACCGAGAGGTCGTGCGCGACGAACAGGTACGCGAGCCCGAGCCGTTCCTGCAGCTCCTCCAACAGGTTCACGACACCGGCCTGCACCGAGACGTCCAAAGCGGACACCGGCTCGTCCAGCACCATGAAGCGCGGGTTCAGCGCCAGGGCACGGGCGATGCCGATGCGCTGCCGCTGACCGCCGGAGAACTCGTGCGGGTAACGGTTGCGGTGCTCCGGGTTGAGACCCACCAGCTCCATCAGCTCGTTGACCCGCCGCTGCACGCCACCTTCGACACCGTGGATCCGCAACGGTTCCGCGATGATGTCGTTGACCTGCCACTTGGGGTTCAGCGAGGCGTACGGGTCCTGGAAGACGATCTGGATGTCCTTGCGCAACGGCCGGAGTTGCTTGTTGCTCATGGACGTCAGCTCGCGGCCCTCGAACTTCACCGAGCCCGACGTGGGCTTGTGCAGCTGGAGGATCGCGCGCCCGGTCGTGGACTTGCCACAGCCGGACTCGCCGACCAGACCGAGCGTCTCACCGGCGTGCAGGGTGAACGAGACACCGGACACGGCCTGCACCGTGCCGATGCTGCGCGGGATGATTCCCTTGCCCCGCACGGGGAACTCCTTGACGAGGTCGGTGACCTCGAGCAGTGGCGCGGTCACTTCGCCTCCCCGTCCAGATCAGTGAGCAAGGATCCGTGCACGGCGGTCACCTCGAGCGACTCGTCGGGGTTGGCCGCGGCGAACACCGCCGGGTTCTCCACGGTGCCGATCTCCTCGTGCAGGAACAGCCTCTGCGGCTGGTCGATCGTCGCCAGGTGCTCCCAGCGGTGGCACCGCGTCGTGTGGTTCGCGGCGCCGGCCTCCTCCAGCAGCGGCTCCCACTCGTGGCACACGTCCGCGACGAGCGGGCAGCGCGGCGAGAACGAGCAGCCGGTCGGCAGGTTCACCAGGGACGGCGGCGCACCCTTGATCGGGGTGAGCCGCTTGCCCAGCGTGGCCGGGTTCGGCACCGAGCCCAGAAGCCCTACCGTGTAAGGCATCCGCGGCCGTTCGAAGACGTCGTCGACCGGGCCGGACTCGACCACGGTGCCGCCGTACATCACCTGCACGCGGTTGACCATGCCCGCGACCACGCCGAGGTCGTGCGTGATCATGACGATCGCCGCGTCGGTCTCGGTCTGGAT
>JAVXWK010000222.1:0-3136 GCA_032230575.1 Pseudonocardiales bacterium
GGATGGGCCCGCCGCCACTGTTCAACTGGGGGCCTGGTGAGTAACACAGTGGACCTGGTCGTGCGATGGTGTGGATACAGGTCCGGCCCGCACCCCCAGGCGCGCCGGACCTGTCTCATGACCAGCGCCCGAAGCCACCAAACTCAGTCCAGCCGGCCGATCACCGCGCTCACGTCAGGCAGTCCTGGCCGCCGCGGCGGCCAGGACTGCCTGTCTCTTCCGGCGGCGTGGCGGGCACCCGGCAGACCGCCTGGGTTTCATCGTGGTTCCTGTGGCAGCACGACCCGGTCGCCGAGGTGGTCGACCGCGTATGCGTCGTACAACTCGATCTCCTCCCTGGTCGCCGGGCGCCACAGGTTCAGCACGCGGTGATCGCGGTAGGCGCCGACCGTGCCGTCGCTGAACGCGTAGGACGTGGTGCCCTCGGCGTCCATCTCCTCGATCCGCACGGTCGCGGTGACGTTGGCCAGCAGCACGAACGTGACGTAGTCGCCGACGCCGTAGGTCGCCGGCGCCGTCATCTCCTGCAGCCGCCGAGCGGCGTCCGCCCGCGCGGCCCGCTCGGCTGTGCGTTCCTCGAAGTAGGCGTGCACGTCCTCAACCGTCATCGAGACACGCGCGGCCTCAGCGGCCGATGGTGCTTCCTGTTCGGATGGCCTGCTCATGCGGACGTCACCTCGGTCGCCGAGGTGACGTCCACCGAGCTTGCGGTGAGCAACGCGGCCAGGACCGCGACGTCGCGGAACTGGCTGAACGGATCGTCGCCATGAGCGGAGCCGCCGACCACGAGCAGGTCCGGGCCACCTAGCCGGGCCGCTTCGAACACGCCGGAGCGGAGGAAGGGCAACACTCCGCCGAGTACGTACCGGGCACCCGCGCGGGCCGCGTCGCGGATCACGTCGACCGCGTTGGGCTGGCCCAGGATCAGCTCGACCGCGGCGGGATCCTCGTCGCTGATCAGGTCGGCGACGCTCTCGCCGGACGGGTCGACGCCGAAGTCGCCCTGGTAGCCGGCGCGGAACGCGGCGGTGGCCAGCGCGCGGTCGTCGGCGGCCGCGATCACCTTCTCGTAGGACTCCTCGGTCAGCTTCGGGATCACGGTCGCGATGAGGTCAGCCCCCATGGTCCTGTCCTTCCTCTTCTGCGGTGACCGCCACCCTGGGTGGTTCGTCACCGTGACGTTAGTGGGCTGCTGCGCCTGGTTGGGTCGGCGGCGACGAGCAGCGAATCGGGTTGATCAGATCGCGTCCGCGTTGTCCTGCGCGCAGTTCGGGCAGACCGTGATCAGCCGCTTCTCGTCGTAGACGTCGGACATGTACGGATCGATCGTCGTCTCCAGGTCGGAGTCGGTGCACCGGGAAAGCCCCAGGTCACAGTGCTCGCCGACGATCTCTCCCTCCAGTACCTCCGGCGCCTGCTCGTCCGGTCGCGGCGTCAGCTCCTGTCGAGCCAGCAGTACGTCCTTCGCCATCTGTCTCCCACCCTCCTAGTCGTCCGGACGGGATATGGACGCTCACGGCGCCCTTCGCCCGGCGGCCGGCCATCAGTAGTAGATAACCGGCATTATGTACTACTCACCAGCGTCCAGCAATTGAATTGGGCCAATCTAATACGGCTGGTTGAGTTGAGACAATCTAAATGATACGATGTTGATCATGACGCGTTCGTCAGATGAGCAGCAGAAAACCGCTGGTGGGGCGACCGATGCCGCCACGGCCTCGCTGGAGAGCGCGCCGGTGCCGGTCACCGGACCGCCCAAGCTCCGCAGTGAGCACGGTGAACCCCTCTGCGGAAACTCGCGCTGCCGCAAGCCCCTGCCTGCGGGCGGCGGCCCCGGCCGCAAGCACGACTACTGCCCGGAGAAGGCGACGGTCTGGCCGGACAGCACCGGCAAGAACCGGACCTGCAACGACCTGGGCACCGCCGAGCGGCTGCTGTTCGACATCTACGGCGTCACGGCCGCCGAGGTCCCCGCCGACTTCTTTTCCCGTCTCGACGCCGTACTCGGCCCCGTCGAGGTGTTGCAGCAGACCAGTGGCGCGCTGCTGTCCGGGCTGGGTGGCATCCGTGAGCAGCTGGCCACCGCCGTGCGCACGGCTGAGCAGGAACGCGACCGCGCCCTGGCTGCGGAAGCGGATGCCAAGGGGCGCGCCGAGATCTCGGACGAGAAAGCCCAGGAGGCGTTCGAGGAACGAGACCGCGCCATCGAACGCGCCGACACCGCCGAGGACGCCGCGGACGACTCCCGCAAGGCCAGGGATCGGGCACTGGCCGACAAGGAACGCGCAGAGGGGCGCGCTGCCGAACTGGTCAAGGCGCAGGAGCGCGAGGCCGAGCGGATGGCTGGCCTGATCGCACGCGTGGAACGGGCCGAGATCGACCTGGCCACCCGCACCACCGAACGTAACTCCGCCCGAGAGGAAAGGGCCGCCGAGAAGCAGCGCGCCGAGGACGCCGAAGCCGCGAACATCGTGCTGGAGCGTGCCCTGCGTGACGAGTTCCGGCAGGAGCTGGAGCGGCGGGCGGAGCAGCAGCAGCGCGAGCTCGTGGCCGCCCGCGACGACTACGACCGGCGGCTCGAGCAGATCCGCGCGGACAACGACGCCGCACTCCAGCGCGTCCGCGCGGAAGCCGACGGCCTCCTGCAGGGCGTGCGCGCGGAGGCCGAAGCAGCCCGCGTACCGCTCATCCAGGAACTCGGCGCCCTTGGTCAGCGCGCGGCGACCGCGGAAAGCGATCGAGACCGACAGGCCACTCGGGCCCGGGATCTGCGGAGCGCGCTCGGCACGGTGCTCGCCGTCGCGGGGGAGTCCGCCGACGAGCTCCGCGAGCAACTCCAGCACCTGCTCGACAACAACGACGCGTAGACAACATCGCCGCAGGACAGAGCGACACACTCCGGGCTGTTTTCCCAAGAAGGAGCGTTACCGATGACGAGCCACACCGACGTGATCAGCCCGCGAACGTTCGGGGAGATGTCACTCGAGGAGCAGCAGGCCTACTGGGCGGATGCCGCCGAGTACTGCCGCGACATCGTCCGCACTGAGCACGCCGACATGTCCGCCGAACGGCTGGAGCGCACGCTCAAGAACATCGCCCGCTACGCGGCCCAGGCGGAGGACCCGGCCGGCCCGCG
>JAVXWK010000227.1:0-6835 GCA_032230575.1 Pseudonocardiales bacterium
TGTCCCCAGACGTCCCTCTGGTGGGCCCAGCCTCGGTGACCGAAGCGCTAAACCCCTAGTTCCGGACGGTACGCGGGGCCCTTTCGTACTCTCCAATAGTACGAAAGGGCCCCGCGTACTCCTGGAAGTGGCGACTGGGGCTCTAGTGGGTGACGCTTCCCTGGGCTGATGGACAGTCGTGGGGCGATTCTGCTCAGAGCTGCGGAGATCGCGTCCGTTGACGGGCTCGAGGGCGTCACGATCGGGCGGCTCGCGGTCGAGCTCGGCATGAGCAAGAGCGGGGTGTTCTCGCACTTCGGCTCCAAGGAGGAGCTGCAGATCTCCACCGTGCACGTGGCCGCGGAGATCTTCTCGCGCGAGGTCGTGATCGCCGGTGGGTCGCTGCTGGACCTTTGTGGCCGGTGGCTCGACTACTCGAAGCGGCGCGTGTTCCCCGGCGGCTGCTTCTTCGTCGTGACGCGCTCGGAGTTCGCCGCCCGTCCCGGCCGCGTGCGCGACGCGTTGATGCTCTTCAACCTGCGCTGGATCTCACTGCTGGAACGGCTCTGCGGCGACGCGCAGATGGCGTTCGAAGTGGACGCTCTGCTGACCGCCGCCGACCGCTTCGCCGTGCTCTACGACGACGCCTCGGCGTACGAGAGAGTGCGGTCCGCGTTGCGCGCACGGATCACCATGCCGACCGGGATGGAGATGAGCGTCGCCACGGCGAACGACAACAGCATCGCGAGCCACGCCTCGTCGACGATCTGACCGCCGATGTAGCCGACGGCGGCGGGGTAGAGGCTCCACAACGCCGACCCGATCGCCGCGACCGGCACGAACCGCCTCAGCGGCCATTTCAGCGCACCCGCGAGCATCGCCCCGACGATCCCTCCCGCCGGCAGGAACCGCGCCGCGATGAGGATCGTCTCGCCCTTGGACGCGAGCTGGTCGGCGGTCCACACGACCATCGCCCGCGCCTTGGCGTTCTTGTTGACCCGGTCGAGTGCCCTCATGCCCATCCGGCGCCCCATCGTAAAGTTGATCATGTCGCTGGCCAGGCATCCGGCAGCGGCGACGGCGATCACCAGGTACAGCGGGACCTCACCGGACGCGGCCAGGACACCAGCGCCGATGAGCACGGCCTCCGTCGGTGCCAGTGGCACGACGGCGACCAGGAACAGCACGACGAGGCTGGCGGCTGTGGTGCTCATGATCCGTGAACGTACGTGACCCGGGTGAACAATCCCGACCTGGGGCTTTCTTCAGCCTGCCCACAGGTCTGAAGTCGATCTATACCCTCGGTTTGTGCCGTTCACGCTCGCGCACCCGGCCGCGGTGGTCCCGCTGCGCCGGTTCCTCTGGTTTCCGGGACTCGTCGCGGGCGCGATGGCACCCGATCTCGGCTACTACGTCCCGGTTCTGCCGACGCACGACGTCCTGGGCGGATCTCTGGCAGCGGTGGTGTTGTTGCTGGTCGGGCGGCTGTTGCTGCCGTCGGTGATGGCGCTGGCACCGGAGTACGTGCGGACGAGGGTGATCCGTCCCGGAGACTTCCGCCGGCCGGTCCTGGCCGTGTCGTCCATTGTGGTGGGAGTGCTCACGCACCTGCTGTGGGATGCCTTCACCCAGACCGACGGCTGGTTCGTGCAACGGTGGGACTGGCTGACCATCTCGGTCGTCGGCCCGCACCGCCTCTACAACGTGATCGGGTACGTGTCATCTCTGGGCGGCCTCGTCGTGCTCGCCTGGATCGGTCTGGTTGCCCCCAGGGGCAATGACTGGCCGTCACACCCGAAGATTTCCCGGTACAAGTTCCGGATCTTCATCGGGCTCGCCGCAGCCGTCGGTGCTGCCTGGTCGTTGTCCGATCCTGTCAGTCAGGCGAGCGCCTATGACTGGGTCCGCAACCTGCTGCTTGGCGTGATCCAGGGCACATGCGCGGGGGTGGCCGTGCACGCTGTCTTGTGGGGCTTCAAACAGTCACGGCGTGACAGGTCATGACATCCCGCTGAGGCCGGTCGAGATCGCATCTGTCACACGTTCAAGCGCCAGAACAGCCGTTGACCGGCTCGTTCACCCGTCATTAACCTCCGAGCTCCAATAGGAAAGCTTGTTTACCAATCCTTCGCCGCCGCCCCCTTGCCCAGGAGGACGAAGTGATCAGAAAGCGCACCAGAGCGGGTGTTGCGTTAGCCCTCTTCGCACTGGTCATACCCCAGATCGCAGGCTCAGGCTCGGCGAACGCGGCCGAGTTGCTGCTGTCCGCCAACAAGCCCACCAAGACCTCGTCCGTCGAAGCCGCGACGTTCGGTGGCGCCAACGCCGTGGACGGAGATCCGACCACTCGCTGGGCCAGCCTCGAAGGCGTAGATCCTCAGTGGATCTCCGTGGACCTCGGCGGCAACGCCAGCATCTCCCGGGTCAAGCTCAACTGGGAGGTGGCGTACGCGTCGGAGTACAAGATCCAGACCTCTTCCGACGGGTCGTCGTGGAGCACGAAGAAGACGCTGACCGGCCAGAACGGCGGCATCGACGACGTCGCCATCACCACGTCCGGTCGCTACGTGCGGATCTACGGCACCAAGCGCGGCACGCCCTACGGCTACTCGCTGTACGAGCTGGAGGTCTACGGCAGCATCGAGGGCGGCGACACGTCACCGCCGACCGCGCCCACGAACCTCGCGAGCACGGGCACCACGTCGAGTTCGGTGAGTCTGCAGTGGACGGCCGCGACCGACGACCGCGGCGTGGCCGGCTACGACGTCCTGCGCAACGGCAACGTCGTCGGCACGCCGACCGGCACGACGTTCACCGACACCGGCCTGGCGAGCGGCACGGCGTTCACCTACACCGTCCGCGCCCGTGACGCGGCCGGCAACCTCGGGCCCGCGAGCAACGCGGTGCAGGCGACGACCCTGCCGGCCGCGCCCGGCGACACCATCACGATCGTCGTCGCCGGTGACATCGCGTCGCTGACGAACTCCGAGCACTACGAGACCGCCAAGCTGATCGACCAGATCAAGCCGAACCACGTCCTCACGGTCGGCGACAACCAGTACAACAGCGGCAAGCTCACGGAGTTCATGGCCCACTACGACAAGTCGTGGGGCAAGTACAAGAGCATCACCCACCCCGCGACCGGCAACCACGAGTGGGAAGACAACCTCAACGGCTACAAGTCGTACTTCGGCACTCAGGCCTTCCCCAACGGCAAGCCGTACTACAGCTGGGAAGCAGGCGAGTTCCACTTCGTCTCGGTCGATTCCAACCCGACGGACGACAACGGTTCGGACTCGACGCAGCTCAACTGGGTCAAGACAGACCTGGCCAACAACACCAAGCCCTGTGTCGTCGGCTACATGCACCACCCGCGGTTCACCTCCGGCAAGTACGGCGACAACCCGAAGATGGCGGCGTTCTGGAACGCGTTCGCGGACGCCAAGGCGGACCTGATGCTCGGTGGCCACAACCACCACTACGAGCGTCTGTCCCCGTTGAACAAGAGTGGTGCGATCGACCTGACCAACGGCGTGAGGTCGGCGGTCGTCGGCATCGGCGGTGACTACCTCTACACCGAGCGCACTCCTCGGGTTGGTGTGGAGAAGTACTTCTCCGACAGCCACGGCGTCATGAAGCTCACCATCTCCGGCCGCTCCTACTCGTGGGAGGTCATCGACACGGCCGGAACGACGCGCGACAAGGCCGGTCCCTACACCTGTCGTTGATCGGTTCTGGCTGTTGATCGGAGGCCGTCGTGTACATCGCAACCGCTCGACAAGCTCCCGCCGCCGGTGGCACCGGCAGAATCGCGGCGAACGTGCTCGCTCTGGGCGCGGTCTCCCTGCTCACCGACATCTCGTCGGAGATGGTCACCGCGATCCTGCCGCTGTACCTGGTGCTGGGGCTGGGGTTCTCCCCGCTGCAGTTCGGTGTGCTCGACGGCATCTACACCGGTGTGACGGCTCTGGTTCGCGTTGTCGGTGGTCACGCTGCGGACCGCTGGCAACGGCGCAAGTTCGTGGCCGGACTCGGGTACGGGATCTCGGCGCTGGGCAAGCTCGGCTTGCTCGCCGCCGGGACCTCGGCCGGGGCGATGGGGCTCGTGCTGGCCGGGGATCGAACCGGCAAGGGCTTGCGCACCGCGCCGAGGGACGCGCTGATCACGTTGAGCAGCGAGCCTTCGGCGCTAGGACGTGCCTTCGGTGTCCACCGTGCCATGGACACCGTCGGCGCGTTCCTCGGTCCGCTGGTGGCGTTCTGTCTCTTGTGGACGATTCCGGCTCGCTACGACGTGGTGTTCGTGGTGAGCTTCTGCTTTGCGGCTGTTGGGTTTCTCGTTCTGGTGCTCTTCGTGCGTGATCACCGCGACGTGCTGCCACGCATCGCGGTGTCGCTGAAGAGCGCGTTCGGTTTGCTGCGGTCCAGGCCGTTCCGGCGGGTCTGCCTGGTCGCGTGCGGGCTCGGGTTCCTGACGCTGGGCGACGGGTTCATCTACCTGTTGCTGCAGAAGAAGCTCGAGGTCGATGTCGCCTACATCGCGTTGCTGCCCCTCGGCACGGCGGGTGTGTACCTGCTCGCCGCCGTGCCGTTGGGTGCGATGGCCGACCGGGTCGGCCGGTGGCGGATGTTCCTCGTCGGCCACCTCGCGTTGCTCGGCGCGTACCTGATGTTCTTCGGTACTTCCGGGATTCCTTTGCTCGTGGGCGTTCTGCTGCTGCACGGGCTGTTCTACGCCTGCACGGACGGCGTGCTGATGGCCGTCGCGGGACCGCTCGTTCCCGACGAGCTGCGCACGTCCGGTCTGGCCCTGCTCCAGACCGGCCAGGTGCTGGCCCGTGCCTGTTCTTCCGTCCTGTTCGGCGCGCTTTGGACGTGGTTCGCTTGATGAGGATCCTGATCGTCGTCGCGGCCGTCATCGCGCTGGGTCTCGGTGCGACGGCGTATGCGTTGCGGGGGCCGGACGAGGTCCCCGTCGCGGTCGAGCCCGGCCCGGTCGAGCTGACCCCCGGCCGCCTGGTGTTCGTGGACGACGCGAGCGGCAAAGTGGCGTCGGTGCCGTTGTCGGACCCCGGTGGCCCGCGCCGGGTGAGCGGGTTGTCCTGCAAGCGGTTCTACACCGCGGCGAAGCAGGGACTGTGCCTCGCCGACCGGTCCGGCCCGTTCCCGGGATCCGTCTCGATCTTCGTCGACCAGTCGCTGACGGAGACGAGCCGCGTCGACGTCGCGGGTGTGCCGAACCGCGCGAAGCTGTCACCGGACGGCCGCATGGCGTCGTGGACGACCTTCGTCAGCGGCGACTCGTACTCGCAGACCGGTGCGTTCTCCACCCGTACGGGCATCTACGACCGGGAGACGTTGCTGTACCAGAGCAACATGGAGGGCACGCTGGTCGCCGGCATGAAGCGCGCGGAGGACATGAACTTCTGGGGCGTGACGTTCACCGAGGACGACCGCTCCTACTACGCGACGCTGTCCACCGGGGGCAAGACCTACCTGATCGACGGCGACTCGACCGACATCACCGCGAAAACGTTGCGGGAGAACGCCGAATGCCCGTCGCTGTCACCGGACGGCAAGCGCGTGGCGTTCAAGAAGCGCGTGCCCGGCGACGGCGCGCGACCGTGGCGCGAGCACGTGCTGGACCTGACCACGATGGTGGAGACACCGCTGGCCGAGACCCGTGGGATCGACGACCAGGTCGTGTGGCTCGACAACGACACCATCGCCTACGGCCTGCCGGGAGAGGGCATCTGGGCCGTGCCGGCGAACGGGGAGGGCGCGCCGCGGCAACTGGTGCCGCACGCGTCCTCCCCGTCGCTCGTTACCGGTTAGCCCGGTTGATCGCCGAGACGATCGCGCGGAACGAGGCGGCGACCGTGGAGGAATCGATGCCGACGCCCCACAGCACCCGGTCGCCCACCGCGCACTCGAGGTAGGCGGCGGCGCGGGCGTCGTCACCGGCGGACAGCGCGTGCTCCGCGTAGTCCAGCACCCGCACGTCGTAGCCCACCGAGGCGAGCGCGTCGACGAACGCGGCGATCGGGCCGTTGCCGGAGCCCGTGATCTCCTGCTGCTCGCCGTCGATCAGCAGCGTCGCGATGATCTCCTCGTGCCCGCTGCCGTCCGACGACGCCTTGTGCTTCAGCAGGTACAGCGGCACCCGGCCGTGGAGGTACTCCTCCGCGAACGCGTCCCACATCTCCTTCGGGTTGATCTCGCCGCCCTGCGTGTCGGTGACCTCCTGGATCACCTTCGAGAACTCGATCTGCAGGCGCCGCGGCAGGTCCAGGTGGTGCTCCTGCTTCATCAGGTACGCCACGCCGCCCTTGCCGGACTGCGAGTTGACCCGGATGACGGCCTCGTAGTTGCGGCCGACGTCCTTCGGGTCGATCGGCAGGTACGGGACCTCCCACGGGAAGTCGTCGACGTGCTGACCGGCGTCCTTGGCGTCCGCCTCCAGCGACTCGAAGCCCTTCTTGATGGCGTCCTGGTGGGAGCCGGAGAAGGCGGTGAAGACCAGGTCGCCGCCGTACGGGTGGCGCTCGGCGACGGGCAGCTGGTTGCAGTACTCGACGGTGCGGCGGACCTCGTCGATGTCGGAGAAGTCGATCTGCGGGTCGATGCCCTGGCTGAACATGTTCATGGCCAGCGTGACCAGGCAGACGTTGCCGGTGCGCTCACCGTTGCCGAACAGGCAGCCCTCGATGCGGTCCGCGCCGGCCAGGTAACCCAGCTCCGCCGCCGCTACACCAGTGCCGCGGTCGTTGTGGGGGTGCAGGCTCAGGATGATCGAGTCGCGGTTGGCCAGGTTGCGGGACATCCACTCGATGCTGTCCGCGTAGACGTTCGGGGT
>JAVXWK010000243.1:0-11154 GCA_032230575.1 Pseudonocardiales bacterium
CCTGGTCCGCACCGTGGTGGTCGTAGGTGACGGTCTTGTAGATGCCGTCGGCGTACCCGGCGACCTTGTTCGCGATCTTGACCGGGTCGGTGTACTCCGAACCCTTCGGACCGCCCTTCTCGATGCCGAAGACCTTGCCGGCCTGCTTCTCCACGCTGTCCAGCAGCGCCTTGTCGAAGTTGCCCTTCTTCGCCGCGCCCTCGACGAAGGTCTTGCCGATCTTGGAACGGCCGATCACGTCGCGGATCTTCTTCAGCACGTCCATGATCTTCTGGATCACCGAACGGACCTTGTTGACCTCGTTGCCGGCCTTCGCCGTCGAGATGCCCGCCTCGACCGGGGTGGCCGCGGCCGCGGCGGCCTCGGAGGCGCCCAGCGTGGGGACGGCGGCGAGCTGCGCGGCGATCCAGGTGACGACCAGCCACTCGATCAGGTCGCTCAGAATCCCCTTGATGATGTCCTCGGCCACCTGCATGAACATCGAGCTGCCCTGCAGCACCGACGCGACGTGACCCGCCGTGGCCGCGGTGCCCTCGATGCCGTGGTGGAACCCGCCGAGCTTCTCCGCGGCCTTGTCGCCCGCGCCCGACTTCCAGCTCTGCAGGCCCTCGTGCAGCTTCTCGTCGAACGTGCGGGCAAGCTCCTCGGTCTGCTTCGCGATGTCGTTGAACGCCCCGGCGGCCTTGCTGGTCGCGGCCGGGTCGCCGGTCACCAGGTCGACGGCCTGCTTCAGCGGCGCGACGACGTTCAGCAGCCAGCCGAGCCCCTTGGAGATCAGGAAGTTCAGCGGGTCGGCGATGGCACCGGCGAGTTTCATGCCCTCCTGCATGAAGTCGTTCATGTCGGAGATGACACCGACGACGTCCTTGGCGATCGCCTCGCCGTCGCCCTTCCCGATGTCGTCCGCCAGCTTCGCGCTGTCCTTCATGAGCGAGTAGCTGCTGCCGCCGAACGGGACGGATTTGGCCGCCTGCTTGCCGACGTTGCCGCCCGAGTACTGGTCGCCGTAGCTGCTGCCCACCGCGCCGGCGTCCGACGTCGCCTTGCCGCCGCTGACCATCGGAGGTGCGGTCGCGCTGTCGAGTCCGGTCTGGAGGGTCTTGCCGAACGCGTCGGTGGTCGCCTTCTCGTTGTCGGCATAGGTCTGCGCGGTGGCGGTGAGGGCGGCGTCGATCTTGCCGAAGCCCTCGGTCATCTTGCCGAAGTGGCCGTGCAGGTCGCCGAGGAGGGCGTCGTACTGCTCGTACATGCCGAGCAGGTGCCCGAGCGCGCCCCAGCTGATCGCCGGGACGGACGCGGTGGTGGCCGCGTCGTTGAGCTTCGTGGAGCTGCCGGTGAGCGCGCCGACGTTCTTGGCGCACTGCATGAGCTCGCCGGGGTGCACGATGAAGTCGGTCACCAGCGGTCGTCCCTGCGGTAGATGCTGCCGGGGTTCTCGTCGTCGTCCACGGGCGGACGCGGACGGGCGGGCGGATCACCGGCGGGCTGCCCGAAGACCTCCTGCTGCGTCTTCAGCACGCGCTCGGCGATCGGGATCTCGGTGCCGACGTGGCTCTGCACGATCTCGGCCTGCTGCCGCGCGGCGGCCGCGACGGCCTGCTGCAACGTCGACATGACGGACTGGGAGAGCTGGGACGGCGACAGCTTCTTCGCGTCCTCGGTGAACCGGATTTCCTTGATGGAACCGGACAAACCCGCGACGACCGTGACGGAACGGTCGGGGGACTGGACGCTGGCCTCGACCGTTCTGAGCTCGGTGCCCATCGAGTCGTAACCGGCGGCACGGGCGTCGGCCGCACGGTTTGCCTGCTCGAAGAACTCGAGCTTCTGACGCATCTGTTCCAGCAACTCAGCGCTGTCAGCCATGCACCTGAACGTACCAATGCCGCCTGGGCGGGGTGGCCCTGCCCTCGGCCACCCCACTCAATCAGGCGACAATCAGCCGGCGACAGCCTTCTGAGCGGCCTTGACCTCGCGCGTGGCCGGGTCGACCAGCAGGCCGAACACCACGCCGAGTCCGACGTAGAGCGTGGCCAGCTGGGCGAGCGAGCTGAGGCGGAACTGCCACAGCACGGTCACCGGCATGTCCGCGGGAATCGTGTCCGGCGGCGCGGGGAACGCCACCAGCACCACCGCGACGGCCGCGACCACCGCGAGCAGCACCGCGGTGACCCGCACCGGCTGCGACTGGGCCTGGAGCCGCTCGGCCAGCCAGCTCGCACCCCAGACGATCACCAGCCCGGCCACGACCACGCCGAGGTAGAGCGCGGTCCGGTAGTTCACCGTCTCCGGGTCGCCCACCGCGGGCGGGTTGGCCGGGTACTTGATCCACGGCAGCAGCGCGACGGCACCGAACACCGCGGCACCGAGCGCGAGGCTGCGGCTGAACGGCGGCCGGTCGGTGAACCACCGCTTCGACAGCGCGTAGGCCGTGGCGAACACGAGCCCGACCGCGATGCCGACGATGATCACGCCGAGCATGCCGCCCACGATCTGCGCGCCGCGGCTGACCAGCTCTTCCTCGCCGTGCGAGTGGCCTTCACCGGCAGCGGGTTCCCGAGCCTGTTCGACCGCGAGCGCGGCGCGAATGGGGATCTCGGTCACCAGGAGTTGCACGAGCGCGGAGGCGACGCCGGCGATGGCGCCCGCCCCGATTCCGCGCAGCGCGAGAGACTTGTACGTCGTCATGTGCTTGATCCGCTCGTCCGCGGATCAGTGGCAGGGAACGCCGAGAGCGTGCCGGCCGTCGTGGAAGAACTCGTGCAGCATCTCGGAACCCGCGCCGAGCGCGAGACCGTTCTCCTGCAGGACCAGGTAGGTGACGATCAGGCCGAGCAACGCGACTGCGAAGGCCCACTTGGGCACCTGAACTGCGGACAGATTTGCTGCGGGGCTCGTCATGACGGGCTCCTCCATACCTCGTGGAAGGTCAACTCTCCTTGCGGCGCCGCAGCCGGTCTCCTGACTCCCGGATCACCGCCGTCCCCGCGTCTTCCCAGTCCCGGTGGTGCGGACCAGTGACGTGCTCGGCGGGGACAACTTCCCGGTCACAGTGGCGAGGACCGCGCCGGATTTCCACCGGCTTCCCGTCACTGCGGCGCGTGCACCGTAAGTTGAGTTACCGGTTAAGCACAACCGGCCATAAGAGTTGTTGCGTTCCTCACTTCACGAGTGGACAGTCGCCGCACTTCCCACCAGCGGCTACCCGGTAGTAAAGACAACAGCTCCGACGCCGGAACGTGACCTCGCCGGGGAAGCTGATGAATTCCCCCGCCTGTTCGAACGGCGGCGCGCTCATCACCTGTTCACCGCGGAGTTCCGCTTCCTCGACCGTGAGCATGCGTGCGCGAGCAACCATTTTCAGCGCACCCGCGATGTTCGACATCGCGTTGCCCCACAACAATCCGCTCGCCACCGGGGTGACGCGCTGGATCGCTTCCACCACGGGTTCGAGTGCTTCCTGAGCTGTCGGACCGAGCTGCGGCAGGTCGATCCGGACGCTCAGGCCGTTCACCGGATGGTGTTGCCACCACAGGTTTTCCGGCCGGATGTCGATGGGGATGTCCGCCGCGGTGAGCGGGCTGAGCAGCCGCGCGGTGTAACTGAGGAAGAACAGGCTCGCCGCGACGCGTGGTTCCTCCGCTTCGTACCGGGTCGCGATGGCGTCGATGGTGGTTTTGAGCGCCGGGCCTTCCAGAAGTGCCGTTCCGGGGAGCCACGTTTCGTCCGGACGGCCCACGTCGAGCGCGAAGAACGGGTTGATGCCGCGCACTCGGCGCAGTGCTTCCAATACTTGGGCGAACTCCGACACGAAGTTCACGCTACTGGGTGTCCATGCAGGACAGATCACGTCCACGGCCTGGGACAGATGCGACCGCGGTGTGGACCCGGGTTCGGGAGATGGGAGGATGTCCCCCCGTGAAGACCTTCGACTCCCTGTTCGCAGAGCTGACCGAACGAGCCGCCACCAAGCCGGCGGGATCCGGCACCGTCGCAGCGCTCGAGGCCGGCCTCCATGCGCAGGGCAAGAAGGTCCTGGAGGAGGCGGGCGAGGTCTGGATCGCCGCCGAGTACGAGTCCGACGAGAAGCTCTCCGAAGAGATCTCGCAGCTGCTGTACCGCCTCCAGGTGCTCATGCTGGGCCGCGGCCTCACCCTCGAAGACGTCTACAAGTACCTCTGACGGAGACTTTCACATGCTGCGCGTTGCAGTCCCGAACAAGGGCGCGCTCGCCGAACGCGCCTCCGCCATGCTGACCGAGGCGGGCTACCGGCAGCGGCACGAGCCGCGCGACCTCACCGTGCTCGACCCGAACAACGACGTCGAGTTCTTCTTCTTGCGCCCCAAGGACATCGCGATCTACGTGGCGTCCGGCGACCTCGACCTCGGCATCACCGGCCGCGACCTCGCCGCCGACTCGGGTGCCGACGACAACGGCTCGTCCGTCGAGGAGCTGCTGGCGCTGGGCTTCGGCGGGTCGACCTTCCGCTACGCGGGCCCCAAGGGCACCGACTGGAAGGTCTCGGACCTCGAGGGCAAGCGCCTCGCGACGGCGTACCCGAAGCTCGTCGGCCGCGACCTGCGGGCCCGCGGCATCACCGCCCAGGTGATCCGCCTCGACGGCGCCGTGGAGATCTCGATCCAGCTCGGCGTGGCCGACCTGATCGCGGACGTCGTGGGCTCCGGGCGCACTCTCCGGCAGCACGACCTGGTGCCGTTCGGCGAGCCGATCTGCGAGTCGGAGGCCGTCCTGGTGCACCGCGCCGGTTCGGAGCTCTCCGCCGCCAAGAAGCAGCTCACGGCCCGTCTGCAGGGTGTCGTGTTCGCGCAGCAGTACCTGATGCTCGACTACGACTGCCCGCGCACGCTCCTGGACAAGGCGATCAGCCTGACGCCGGGCCTCGAGTCGCCGACCGTGGCGCCGCTGGCCGACGACAACTGGGTGGCCGTGCGCGCGATGGTGTCGCGCAAGGAAGCGAACCAGGTGATGGACGAGCTGGCCGCGATCGGCGCCAAGGCCGTGCTGGCCTCGGACATCAGGTTCTGCCGCCTGTGATCCTGGAGCACGCCGTCCTGGACGTGGTGGCGGGCCAGGAGACCGACTTCGAGTGGGCGTTCGGCGAGGCGCGGGAGCTGATCTCCGCCTCGCCGGGCTTCCTCGGTCTCGAGCTGCTCCGCTCGTTCGAGACCGCGGGCCGCTACCTGCTGCTGGTGCGGTGGGAGTCGGTCGAGGCGCATGTCGTGGGCTTCCGGCAGGGGCCGACCTATGCGCAGTGGTCTGCCCTGCTGCACAAGTTCTACTCGCCGTTCCCGGTGGTGGAGCACTATTCCAGCGCTTTGAGCACCTCGGCGTCCGTGGTCTGATCGAACCGGTCGTACCAGCGGCTGACCGCGCCGAAGTGGCGTGGGACCAGGATGGCGACCACTGGTGTCGTGAAGGTCGTGATCGAGTCCTTCGCGGCGACCGGGACGGCCAGCGTCAGGCTCTTCGGCTGGTGTGTCGCGACCCAGTGCAGGGCTGCTTTGGCCGTGACGCCGGTGGCCAGGCCGTCGTCGATGACGATGACGTCGCGGCTCTCGATGTGCGGCTGCGGCTTGTCCCCGCGGTACAGGTCGGTGCGTCTTCTGGCTTCCTCGCGTTCCCGGTCGCAGGTGCCCGCCAGCTGTTCCTCGGTGAGGTTCAGGGCTCGCAGGACGCGCGGGTCGTAGATGGGCTCGCTGTCGGCCGTCACCGCGCCGACGCCGTACTCGGGGTGGCCCGGGGCGCCGATCTTGCGCGCCACGACGACGTCGAGCTCGGCTTGGAGTTCTTCCGCGACTTCCTTGGCCACCGGCACTCCGCCGCGGGGGAGGCCGAGGATCAGCGGTTCGTGCCAGGTTCGTCCGGCGAGTCGCGCGGCCAGTGCGCGGCCCGCTTCCTGCCGGTTCGCGAACCTCTTCACAGTCCGCTCGACGTTACGCCTGTCGAGGGCTCAGCCGAACAGGCCTTTGACGTCCGTGAGCATGGAGATCGTGCCGGCGAAGCGAGCCGGAACAGGATCGTCGGCCTCCTGGTCTCGGCGGCGTCGGCACGTTGTGTCCTGTGAGGTATCAGCGTTCGCGGACGAACAGCGCCTGCGCCGTCGTTCCCACCGCCCCCTCGACGTCGTGCACAACACTGGTCGCCAGCCCGACCCCGTCCGGCCCGATGGTCGTTCGCGCGTCCATTCCAACCCACTCGCCAACGGGCTGGCGGTGCAGGTGCACGGTCAGGTCGGTGTTGATCGCGTACCACTTGCGAATGTCCACACGGGACGAAACGCCGCTCGCCGAGTCGACCACGGAGAAGAGCCGCTCCAGCGGCGTCGGCTCGAACCCCTCCACCACGGCGGCTCGCGGGCGGGCCCACACCTTCGCGTCGCCCGGCGTGAAGATGCCGCCGGACACCGACAGCCACTCGACGGCCGCGAGGTAGCCGCCCGACCAGAAGTCCGGGATCTCCATCGGCACCGCGGAAGAAGGCGGTGCCATGCCGGGAACCGCGCCGCCCGCCACGGGAGTCGTGTCGGAGCCGACGATGTGCCACGCGCGGGCGGTCAGCACCACGCGGCCCTCGAAGGACAGGGAAGCGGCGAGCAGCTCCACCGAGCGGCCGGGGCGTTCGACCGAAGTGGACACCGTCAGGTCGGCGACCGGCACAGGGCCGAGCACCTCGAACGTCACGCGGGACAGCGTCGGTCGTAAAGCGAGCAGCGAGCGGACCAGCAGCGCGGAAGGCGGGCCGAGGTGCTGGCTGTCCGGACCCCACGGGCCGACGGTGTGCGGCGTGGAGCGGAACACGTCGTCGCCCAGGGGCAGGTAGAAGGCGTCCATCAGTCGCGGTCCTGGAGAGGTTCGGTGTCGTCCGGCTCCGGCCAGCCGGGGTAGGGCGGCGGCGTGCCGTCGAAGGCCGGGCAGAACGCCTTGTGGTCGCAGTAGTCGCACAGGCGGCTGGGGGACGGGCGGAAGTCGCCGGTCGGGGCCGCGCGCATGATCGCCTGCCAGATGGCTTCGAGGGTGCGTTCGAAGCGGGAGAGCTCGGACTCGTCCGGGGTGTAGGCGAGAGCCTGGCGGTCGGCCAGGTACATCAGCCGCAGCTGGCGCGGGACCACGCCGCGCAGCTTCCACAGCACGAGGGCGTAGAACTTCATCTGGAACAACGCCTTCGCCTCGCCCACCTCGCGCGGGGCGGCGCCGGTCTTGTAGTCCACGACGCGGATTTCACCCGTCGGGGCCACGTCCACGCGGTCGATGTAGCCGCGCAGCAGCACGCCGGACGGGAGCTCGGACTCGACGAGCAGCTCGCGGGCCTCCGGTTCGAGGCGGCGCGGGTCCTCCAGGCCGAAGTAGCCGTCGAGAAGGGCCGTGGCGGACTCCAGCCACTGCGCTTCCTCGTCGCTGCCCTCGGTCGCGAACAACGAGGAGAACTCCGGGCGTTCGGCCTTCACGCGTTCCCAGGCCGGCACGATCATCGAGCGGGCGCGGTCCGGGACGCGCTCCACGGCGGGCAGGGCGAAGAGATCCTCGAGGACGGCGTGCACCACCGTGCCGCGAACCTGGGCCTTCGTCGGCTTCTCCGGCAGGCGGTCGACCGCGCGGAACCGGTAGAGCAGCGGGCACTGCTTGAAGTCCCCGGCTCGTGAGGGCGACAGGGCAGGCCTGCGCAACGTGGTGCTCATGGTTCGAACCCTAGGACAGGGGTCTGACAATTCCTTGCCCGCCACCGGGGCGAGGACCATGAACGGCGCATTCGTGGACTTGAGGTCCATGAATGCGCCGTTCATCGCACAGGCGCGGGGCGGTACACCGCGAGATCACACTCGCGGCTTTACAGTGCACCCGTGGCCGCGCGGATCAGTGAGCGAGAGGGCGGCCTGCTGCTGTTCCGGGTGGCGGGCATCCCCGTGCTGCTCGCGCCGTCGTGGTGGATCGGGTCCGCGATCGTGGTGGCCTTCTACGCACCGCTGGTCGACGACCTCGCGCCAGGAACCCCGCCCGGCGTCGGCCTCCTGCTGGCCGCGCTCTTCGCGGTCTTCCTGGGCCTCTCGGTGCTCGCCCACGAACTGGGCCACTGCGTCGCGGCACTGCGGCTCGGCCTGCCGGTGAGACGACTCCGCCTGTACCTGCTGGGCGGCCTGTCCGAGATCATGCGCACGCCCGGCAAACCCAGCCACGAAGGCCTGGTCGCGGGTGCCGGGCCGATCGTGTCGGTGGCGCTGGCGGTCATCTTCGGCATCGGCGCGTTCGTGATGGAACCCGGCGATGTCGTGTGGGTGCTGGTCTTCCAGGTCGCCGCGGCCAACGTCGCCGTCGCCGTCTTCAACCTCCTGCCCGGCCTTCCGCTCGACGGCGGCCGGATCGTGAGAGCGGGCGTGTGGGCCGTCACCGGGCAACGGGCGATGGGCACGCGTGTCGCCGTGGTCGGTGGTTTCGCGGTGGCCATCGCACTGGTGGCGTGGGCGCTGTACGGCGTCGCGCAAGGCGCGGAAGACCGTTGGCTGCGTCTCGGCGTTTGCGTGCTCACGGCGTGGGTCGTCGTCGCCGGAGCGAGGAGCGAGCTCGCCAGCGAACGCCGCCGCACCTGGCCCGCCGGAGTCACGCTCAGCGACCTCATCCTCCCGGTGCTCCAGCTCCCGGCGGAAAGCCCCGTCGCGGACGCCCTGAGCACCTCGGCAGGTCGCGGCGTGGTGCTGGTCAGAGCGGACGGCGTCGCGGCAGGTCTGCTCGACACCGAGGCGGCGCGAAAGCTCGCTGCCTCAAGCCCCTTCGCGCCCGCGGAACAGGCCGCCGAGCCGATCCTGCCCGAGACCGTGCTGCTCGCCGACGAGCCCGGCGAGGAGATCGTCGAACGCGTCCAGGGCACGGCCGCGTGGCAGTTCCTCGTCGTGGATCTGGAAGGCCGTCCGGCGGGTGTGCTGCGCAGGGAGGACCTGCGTGCGGCCATTGAGAAGGGCGTTTGACACCATTGCGCGGTGATTAGCGCAAGTGGACCGTTCCAGCCGGGTGACCGGGTTCAGCTGACCGACCCCAAGGGCCGGCACTACACGGTCGTTCTCGAGCCCGGCAAGGAGTACCACACCCACCGCGGCGCCATCCCGCACGACCTGCTCCTCGGGCAGCCGGAGGGCTCCGTCGTGCAGTCGGTGGGCGGCACGAACTTCCTGGCGCTGCGCCCGCTGCTGCCGGACTACGTGCTGTCGATGCCGCGGGGCGCGCAGGTGATCTACCCGAAGGACGCCGCGCAGATCTGCATGTACGGCGACATCTTCCCGGGCGCGCGCGTTCTGGAAGCCGGCGCGGGCTCCGGTGCGTTGTCGTGCTCGCTGCTGCGCGCGGTGGGGGAGAAGGGCAGCGTCCAGTCCTACGAGGTGCGTGACGACCACGCGGTGCACGCGATCCGCAACGTGGAGACGTTCTTCGGCGAACGGCCCGGCAACTGGTCGATCACCGTCGACGACGTGAAGAACCACAAAGGCGAGGTCGACCGGGTCATCCTCGACATGCTCTCGCCGTGGGAGGTGCTGCCCACGATCGCGGAGAACCTCATCCCCGGCGGCGTCCTCGTCGTGTACGTCGCCACCACCACGCAGCTCTCCGTCGTCACGGAGGCGTTGCGCGAGCAGACGTGCTGGACCGAGCCGCACGCGTGGGAGACGCTCGTCCGCCCGTGGCACGTCGTGGGTCTCGCGGTGCGGCCGGAGCACCGGATGATCGCGCACACGGCGTTCCTGCTGACCACGCGCAAGCTCGCGGACGGCGTGACGGCGCCGAGGCCGCAGCGCCGCCCCAGCAAGGGCTGAGACAACGCGAAAGGGGCCCGCACTTCAGCGAAGTGCGGGCCCCTCGGCGTCAGGTCAGCTGACCTTCTCGATGCCGCACACCTTCCAGTCGCCGCCTTCCTTGGACAGCTTGTAGACGATGTTGCCCGTGGCCGTCTGACCCGGCTTGCTCGGATCGGCGAGCCCCGTGACCGTCTGCGTGAACGTGCCGGTGTCGCCCGACGTCTTGACGTCCGTGACGGTCGCCGACACACCCGGCTGCGCCTTGCCGGACTGCTGCTTCATCTTGGGGTACTCCGCCGAGCACACGAGGGACTTGACGTCCTCCGGCTTGCTGGTGCCCGTGCGGACACCCTTCACGATGAGCTCGCTGAACTCCTCCGCGACTTCCTTCGCGTCCGAGTCGCCGCTCGACGAGCCCTTCGAAGGCGAGGTCGGCTTGGTGCCGTTCGTCGGCGAGTTCGTGTTGGTGTTCGTGTCCGTCGACGCCGTGTTGGTGTTGCTGGGCTTGTCGTCGCCCGACAGCAGCACCGCGGCCGTGACACCACCACCGACCAGCACCAGCACACCGACGATGACGCCGATGATCAGGCCGGTGCTGCTCTTCTTGGGAGGCGGGCCGCCGAAGCCGCCGGGGCCGCCGTAACCGGGCTGCTGGCCGTAGGGGTCCTGGCCGTAGGGACCCTGCTGCGGCTGGCCGTAGCCCTGCTGCGGGAAACCACCGCTCGGCGGGCCGAACTGGCCCTGCTGCGGCTGGCCCTGCTGCGGCTGGCCGTAACCGGGCTGCTGGTCGTAGCCCGGCTGCTGGGGCTGCTGCCCGTAACCCGGCTGCTGCGGCTGCTGACCGTAACCGGGCTGCTGGCCGTAGCCCGGTTGCTGCGGCGGCTGCTGCCCGTAGGGGTTGGGCGGCTGCTGGCCGTACGGGCCGGGTTGCTGCGGCGGGTAGGTCATCGAAAATCCCCCGATGTGGACGTCGTCATGTCTTCGTGCGGCATTCCGCGGATCATTTGGTCGGAACCTGCAAGTCCGGCAGCTTCAGGTCCTTGGCGAGCGTGCAGAACTTCCAGTCGCCCGATTCCTTCTTGAACTTCACGGTGGTGTCGAACGTCTTGGTCTCGCTGCCGAGCGTCACCGTGGTGGAGACGGCCACGTCGCCGGACGCGGTCGCGCTCTTCACGACCACCTTGGGCGCGGGCATGTTCTTGAGCTGCTCCATGAGCTTGCGCTGTTCCGGCGTGAGCTGCTTCTCCGCGTCCGCGGCCTCCTTGATCGCCTCGGCGCACATCATCGACTTGACCTTGCTCTCGTTCTTGGCGGCACCCGCGGCGTAGTAGGACTCCGCGGCCTTCTTCACGTC
>JAVXWK010000248.1:0-18216 GCA_032230575.1 Pseudonocardiales bacterium
ATTCGGCCACCCCCGAGACAGAAGTTGTGCTCATAGTTGCCTTTCTAGGCAGTGCGGCCCGGGAGCCAGCACGCGACGGAACGGTTGGGATCGTTGCGGGCCGACGGGATCTCGAGCAGAGGGATCTCGGACGCCGGCGCCTCCTCCACGACCCGCCCGCCGTACATGATCGCGATCCGGTCCGAGAACTCGACCAGCAGCGAGATGTCATGGGTGATGAAGACGACCGAGAAGCCCAAGGTCTCCCGAAGGCGCATCATCTGACCGAGAATCTGCCGCTGCACCACCACGTCCAACGCGGTGGTCGGCTCGTCCATGATCACGATCTCCGGCTCCAGCGCCAAAGCCATCGCGATCATCACGCGCTGCCGCATGCCACCGGACAGCTGGTGCGGGTACGCCGTCAGCCGGTCGACGGGAATGCCCACCAGCGACAGCAGCTCACGAGCACGAGAAACACGTTCCGGCCGCTTCATCTGCGGCCGGTGGGTGCGCAGCACGTCGTCGATCTGCGTGGCGACCGAGATCACCGGGTTCAGGGCGTTCATCGCACCCTGGAACACGATGGCGATCTCGCTCCAGCGCAGCACCTGCAGCTGCTTCTCCGTCAACGCCAGCAGGTCGTGCCCCTTGAACAGCACCTGACCGGAAGGCACGTGCCCAGGCGACTGCAGCAACCGGGTAGCGGCATAGGCCAAAGTCGACTTGCCACTGCCGCTCTCCCCCGCCAGACCGAGAACTTCCCCGGCCTGCAGCGACAAAGACACGTTGTGCACAGCTCGCAGAGAGCCGTAGTCCACCGAGAGGTCGCGGATCTCCAGAACCGGGCTCATGCGCGCACCTTCCGCAGCCGGGGATTCGCGTACTCGTCGATCCCGAAGTTGATCAGCGCCAGTGCCGTGCCCAGCAACGCGATGCACAGGCCGGCGGGGACGAACCACCACCAAGCGCCTTGCCCCAGAGCCTGGTTGCTCTGCGCCCAGAACAGGATGGTTCCCCAGTTCCAGGTCGACAACGACACCACGCCGACGAACGACAGCGTGATCTGCAGCATCACCGCGAAGATCACCGTGCCGACGAACCCGGACGCGATGACCGCCATCAGGTTCGGCAGCACCTCGAACACGATGATCCGCCAGGTCGACTCACCGGACGCCCGCGCGGCCTCCACGAAGTCGCGGCGGCGCAACGACATCGTCTGCGCGCGCAGCACCCGAGCACCCCAGGCCCACGCGGTCAGGGAGATCACCGCGGCGATCAGCACCGTGTCCGCGGACGGCAGCATCGACGCCACGATGATGATCAGCGGCAGCGCCGGGATCACCAGGAACACGTTCGACAGCATGGACAGCGCCTCGTCGGCCGCACCACCGAGGAACCCGGCGGTGACACCGACCAGAATGGACAGGAACGTCGCGAGCACACCGCAGACGAGCCCGACGACCATCACTCCCCTGGTGCCCACGAGCACCTGCGAGAAGATGTCCTGCCCGGTCATGGTCGTGCCGAACCAGTGCGCGCCCGACGGCGGCGACAACAGGTCGTCGCCCATCGCGGACGGGTCGTACGGCGCGATCCACGAGCCGATCACCGCGATCAGCGTGAAGAAGGCCAGGATTCCCAGGCCCAGCTTGGTCTTGAAGTTCACGAGTCAGCCCTCCCGCCGCGTGCGCGGGTCCAGCAGCAGGTAGCCGATGTCCGCGAGCAGGTTCGCCACCAGCACGGTCAGCGTGATCACCAGGAACACTCCCTGCATCAGCGGGTAGTCCTTGGCGCCGATGCCCTGGAACAGCACGTAGCCCAGGCCGGGATACGAGAACACCATCTCGACCAGCAGCGCGCCGCCGACGATGAAACCCAGTGACAGCGCGAAACCGGAGATCGACGGCAGCACGGCGTTGCGCGCGGCGTAGGCGAACATGATCCGCTTCTGCGACAGGCCCTTGGCCCGCGCGACCAGCACGTAGTCCTCGGCCGTGACGGTCACCATCATGTTGCGCATGCCCAGGATCCACCCCGCCACCGAGCTCACGACGATCGTGATCCCAGGCAGCACGGCGTGTTCCAGCACACTGCCGATGAACTCGCCGGACCACTCCGGCACCAGCCCGGCCGCGTAGCCACCGGAGGCCGGTAGCAGTGGGAACGTCACGGAGAACACCGAGATCGCGATGAGCCCGAGCCAGAAGTACGGGATCGACGACAGGAACGTCGTCACCGGGATCAGCGAGTCCATCCACGAACCGCGCTTCCACCCCGCGTAGACGCCCATCAGGGTGCCCAGCAGGAACGCGATGACGGTGGTGACGCCGACCAGGCCGAGCGTCCACGGCAGCGACTGCGACAGCACGTCCGCCACCGGCGTCGGGAAGAACGTGAACGACAGCCCGAGGTCACCGCGCGCGAGCGCACCCCAGTAGTCGACGTACTGCTCCCAGATCGACTTCTTCTCGTCCAGCCCGAACAGGATGTACAGCGAGGCCATCGCATCGCTGTTCAACCGGCCGCCGAGCTTGGTGATCATCGCCTGCACCGGGTCGCCCGGAAGCAGGCGCGGAAGCAGGAAGTTCGCCGTGATCGCCGCCCAGAGCGTGATCAGGTAGAACAACCCGCGGCGCAGCAGGAACGTCATGCCGCCGCCTCCACGTAGAGCCAGCACGCCGCCCAGTGGCCGTCACCGACGTCCGACCGGGGTGGCGCGTCGGTCCAGCAACGTTCCTGGACCTTGGGGCAACGGGCCGCGAACTGGCAGCCCGCGGACACCGCCGCGACCTCCTCGACCGGTGCGTCCAGTGCGACGACCGCGCGTTCCGGATCGGGCGCGGACTCGATCAGCAGCTGCGTGTACGGGTGCGCGGGCTGCTGCGTCACCGACTCGCTGTCGCCGCCCTCGACGATCTGCCCGCCGTACATCACGAACGTCTCGTCGGCGAAGTAGCGCGCCGAGGCGATGTCGTGCGTGATGTACAGGACGGCGAGCTTCAGCCGTTCTTTCAGGTCCAGCAACAGGTTCAGCACGCCGAGCCGAATGGAGACGTCCAGCATGGACACCGGCTCGTCCGCCAGGAGCACTTCCGGATGTGCCGCAAGCGCTCGCGCGATCGCCACGCGCTGCCGTTGGCCGCCGGAAAGCTCGTGCGGGTACCGCGAGGCGAAGTCGGCGGGCAGGTTCACCCGCTCCAGCAACTGCTCCACCGTCTCCGGCTGCTTGTGGATCTTCAGCGGCCGGGTGAGGTGGTAGCGGATCGTGTGGACGGGATTGAGCGACGCGAACGGGTCCTGGAACACCATCTGGACCTTGCGCCGGTACTCCCGGACCCGTCGCACCTTCTTCCCGTCCAGCAGGATCTCGCCTGAGGTGGGCTCCACCAGCCGCGCCAGCAGCTTCGCCACCGTCGACTTCCCCGATCCCGATTCGCCGACGAGGGCGGTCACGCGCCCGCGGCGCAGGACGATGGAGACGTCCTGCACCGCGCGCACGCGCTTGTAGGTCTTGACCAGACCGTTCGCTTCCAGCGCGACTTCGTTCATTACGCGGCCGGCTTCAACTTCATGACGATCTGCAGAGCGTTCGGCAGGGTCGCCTGCGGAGGACCGTACGGGTCCTCTTCTGACGGCCAGCCGACCCAGTTCTTCGTGCTGTACTCGGCACCGATCGGACCCGCGGAGGTCGGGATCACCGGCACCTGCTCGACCATGATCTTCTGCAGCACCGCGAGGCTCTTGGCGCGCGCCGCGTCGTCCGTGGCGTTCGCGTACTCGGCGAGTGCGGCGGTGGCCTCGGGGTTGTTGTAGCGGCCGAAGTTCACCGCGGCGGTCTGCCCGAGCGGCTTGATCTCCGCGCCGTCCATGATGTTCTGGTACATCTCGTACGGCGTGGCACCGGTGTTCGTCCAGCGCAGCGAGGCCTGGAACGAGCCGTTCGCGAAGTCGCTCGTCCACGCGTCCGCGGTCTGCGTGCGCACGGTCGCCTCGATGCCGATCTTCTTCAGGTCGTTCTTGATGATGTCCAGCACCGTCAGGTAGTCCGACCAGCCGGACGGGTTGGTCAGCTCGAGCGTGACCGGCTTGCCGTCTGGCGCCTTGAGCACGTCGCCTTCCAGCTTGAACCCGGCCGCGGCCAGCTTCTGCTTCGCCTTGTCGACGTCGACCTTGAGCCGCGCGTCCTTGTACTCCGGCGCGAGGAACGACTCACCGGCGGGCAACGGCATGCCGGTGGGCGACTCGAGCTTCGGGAACAGTCGTGCCTCACCGCGGACGAAGATCGTCTCGCGGTCGATCACGTCGCTCATCGCCCCACGCAGCGCCGCGCTGTCGAAGGGCGCGACGGTGTTGTTCAGCCACAGGCCGTGGATGCCGAGACCGGCCGGGAACCACAGCTTGTGGTTCTTCGGGTCCTTGTCCACGTAAAGCTTTTGGTAGTCCGGGATGAAGACGTACGACCACTGGCTAGCACCCGACGCCAGCGCGGTGGTCTGCGCCGTGTTGTCGTTGTACGAGGTGTACTGGATCTCCGGCACCTTCGGCAGGTCCTGCCAGTACTCCGAGCGCCGAGCGATCGTGACGGTCTGCGAGGTGAACGACTTCAGCTGGTACGGCCCGGTGCCGACCGGGTTCGGGTTGGTGAAGGTCGTCGGGTCCGCGACACCGCCCCAGATGTGCTGCGGCACGACCATCGCGCTGATGACCTTGTTGCGCGTCACGAACTGCGGGTTCGCGAACGTCACCTCGACCTTGCCGTCCGGCGTCGCGGTGGCGGTGTCGACCTTGAGCGAGTCGCGGTTGTTGAGCGCCGGCCACTTCTTCAGGATCTCGTACGAGAAGGCGACGTCAGCGGCCGTGAGCGGCTTGCCGTCGGACCACTTCACGTTCTCCCGGATCGTGAAGGTGACCTTCTTGTAGTTGTCCGACCAGTCCCACTTCGTCGCGAGCCACGGCACCGGTTCCTGAGTCGGTCGCGTGTTGTTCACGAACGCGAGCGGCTCGTAGATCTGGTAGCGGTAGCCGAGCGAACCCGCCGCCGACGTGGGCAGGAACGGGTTGTGGTTCTCGGTCAGCGGCCCGTTGGGCATGCCCACGGTCAGCACCCCGGAAGCGTTGGTGGCGCCACCGGAGGAGCAACCTGTCGCCGCGAGCGCCAGTGCTACTGCGACGATGATTGTTCTGCGCATGGGGGAATCTCCCGATACGAGGCGTGTGAGAGCGCTCTCTCACACGTACGGCGAACTCGCCAGGCCGCGTGCGGCAGCCTGGCGGGTCCGTTCAGCTGTGGAAGGTGTTGCAGGTGGGTCAGGGCGCGGATTCGCGCACGATCAACGAGGTCGGCAGCACCAGCGGGTGGTCGGGCATCGGCTGTCCCTCGAGCGTGGAGAGCAGCATCCGCGCGGCGGCGGCACCCATCTCCTGTGCCGGCTGGCGGATCGTCGTCAGCCGAGGTTCGGTGTGTCCCGCGACCGGGACGTCGTCGAAGCCGACCACCGCCACGTCCTCGGGGACGGACCGGCCTGCCTCGCGCAGCGCCCGCAGCACGCCGACCGCGGAGAGGTCGTTGTGCGCGAACACCGCGTCGAACGGGATTCCGCTCGCGAGGAGCTTGTCGACGGCGACTTCTCCACCCTCAGTGGTGAAGTCGCCGTCGACGATGTGGTCCGGGTGCAGCGTCAGGCCCGCTTCCGCCAAAGCGAGCCGGAACCCGTCCAGCCTCGCCTGAGTGCACCCGAAGTGCGGTGGTCCGGTGACAACGGCGAACCTGCGACGACCGGCCGCGACGAGATGCCTCGCGACATCCGCGCCTCCCTGCCGGTTCGTCGTCGTCACCGAGGGGAACTCCGGGTGCGAGCCGCGATCGTCGATCATCACGACCGGCAGCCCGGCCCGGTACAACGTGGAGATGTAGTGCAGGGTGTCCGGCGGCTCGATCACGAGCAGGCCGTCGAAAGCGTTGGCGGACACGTGGTTCGCGAACTGGTTCAGCGACTCCGGTCCGCGGTTGATCGTGTAGAGCAGCAGCCCGTACCCGTCGGCCTCGAGCGTGTCGACGATGCCCTGCAGGACCTCGCCCATCCACGGCCACGTGAGGCTCGGCGCGAGCATGCCGACGGTGCGAGTCCGGCCCCGCGCCAGACCCACGGCACGCGCGCTCGGCACGTACCCGATCTCGTCGATGACCTTGCGAACCCGCTGCGCGGTGGAGGCGTCCACGTCCGGCTTACCGTTCAGCACACGTGACACGGTCGCTTTGGACACCTGGGCGCGTTGGGCGACCTCCGCGATCGTGACACGCATGCCGAACTTCCTTCCGCCGCCTCTGAAACCGGTTTCGGTACCGGTTCCGACGAGGTGTGACGGAGTCAACAGCCTGACGTGAGGATTAGTCAAGACTCTTGCCGGAACTTCGTGGGAGCGTTTCCACGGCTTTCGTCATTCTCGCAGGTCGTGCCGATCGGATGACCCGAATTAAGACGTCTTGATCGAGTCCGCGTTTCCGGTATCACTGCGCCGAACGGAGCATCCGGGGCTGCGTCGCTGATCGTGCACAATCAAGTGCATGGGGGTTATCACGGCGGTCAGCCGCAACGAGGAGTACACGTTCACCAAACCCGTCCGCGAGAGCATCCTGCTGCTCGAAGGGCTCGGTGTCGAGGGCGACGTCCACCAGGGCGTCACGGTGAAGCACCGCTCACGGGTCGCCGCCGATCCGACGCAGCCGAACCTGCGGCAGGTGCACCTGATGCACGCCGAGCTGTTCGACGAGCTGCGGTCCAAGGGATTCTCGGTGGCGCCCGGCGAGATCGGCGAGAACGTCACCACCCGCGGCATCGACCTGCTCGGTCTGCCCACCGGGACGTTGCTCCACTTGGGACCTTCCGCGGTGGTCGAGGTGACCGGCCTGCGCAACCCGTGCGTGCAGATCGAAGGCTTCTCGAAGGGGCTGCTCAAGGAGGTCGTGGGCAAGGGGCCCGACGGTGAGCTGATCCGGCGCGCTGGGATCATGTCCGTGGTGCTGGTCGGCGGTGTGGTCAGTCCCGGTGACGAGATCCGGGTCGAGCTGCCGCCTGAGCCGCACAAGCCGCTCGAGAAGGTGTGAGCGGGGCGTTTCCACCCGGACGAGCCTTACCTCACCTCGGAATCAACTGTTCAGTCCGTCCCGAAGTGCCCGTCGAGGATCACCGAGATCGTTCTCGGTGCCTCGACGACGGCCAGGTGCGCGGCGTCGCCGACGATGTAGAGATCCGAGTCGCGCAGCTCGTCCGCGATGTGCCGCGCGAACTCCGGCGGCGTCGCGTGATCCTGCGCCGCCGCGATCACCACGGTCGGCACCTCGATCTTCGCCAGGTCCGCGCGCAGATCCATGTCCCGGACCGCTTCGGCACAGGCGAGGTACGACGGCACGTCGACCTTCAGCAGCTCCGAGCGGAAGTGCGAGACCACCGCGGGCGAGAACGACGGCGTGAACCACCGGGACACGATCGCGTCCGCCGCCGGCTCCATCCCGAGCTCCCGGATCAGCGAGATCCGCTCGTCCCACGGCGTCTTGTCCGGGTACCACGCGGCCGTGCAGACGAGGGCCAGCCGCGAGATCCGGTCGGTGTGCGCGGCGAGCCACATCCCCACCATGCCACCGAGTGACACGCCGCAGTAGTGCACCTGGCGCAGTTCCAAGTGGTCCAACAGCTCCACGACGTCGTTCGCCAGCGCCTCGATCGAGCACGGCCCTGGCACCGCGCCCGACAGGCCGTGCCCGCGATGGTCGAAGCGCAGCAACCGGAACGGCAGCGAGAACTCGCGCCACAGCTCGGTGGTCGTGCCGAGTGCGTTGCCCAGCACCAGAACCGGCGCATCGTCCGGCCCGGTCAGCGTGTGATGCGGGATCATCGGCCGCCACCTCCCAACGGTGCGAGTCTGATGGGAGTTTCCCCAGGCCGCATTCTGAATCCACATGAGACGCCACCGAACGGCTTCGGCCGTACGCGTGACGGGCCGTCACCTACGTCCACGGCTCGAAACAAGACGCCTGAGACGCGCTCTGATGAGCGCCATGAAGACGTTGATCCTGGCAATGCTCCTCATCGCGCCCACCCCCGCCGACGACGTGGGCACGTTCAGCAGCCTGTGCAGATTCGGCGACCAGTGGATGATCAGCGGCGACTGGGACGGCGACGGCGTCGACGGGCCCGGCATCGTGCAGGAGTCCGACGCGGGGCTGGAGTGGTTCCTGCGCAACGAACCGGGCTCCGGCGCGGCCGACGTCCAGTTCTCGTTCGGGCCCAAGGGCGCCATGCCGGTCGTCGGCGACTGGGACGGCAAGAACGGGGACGGCGCCGGCGTGGTTCTCAACAAGGACAAGAACCTGCGCTGGCAGCTCAAGAACGAGCTCGAGCTCGGCGCGCCGGACGCCGACTTCTCGTTCGGCACCAGCGCGGCCGACATCCCGGTGACCGGCGACTGGGACGGCAAAGGTCCTGAGGGCATCGGGGCCGTCCGCAACTCGGGCAACAACCTGCAGTGGCAGCTCCGCCAGACGCCCGACGCCGGGTCGCCGTTCACGATCTTCACCCACGGCGCGAAGGGTGATGGGCCGCAGACCGGTGACTGGGACGGCCGCAACGGCGACGGCATCGGCTCCACGCACCGCGCGACCGGGCTGGAGTGGAAGCTCCGCGACAACGCCAACACCGGAAGCGCCACCAGGAACTTCACCTTCGGCAACGGCAAGACCGACTGTCAGCTCACCGGCGACTGGAACGGCGACGGCGTCGACACCATCGGCATCGTGCGAATCGTCGACGGCACACGCCAATGGCAGATGCGCAACAGCCTGAACGGGGGTCCCGCGGACTTCACGTTCACCTTTTAACCGCTTCGCGTTCCACAACAAACCACCGGCCTGGCCCCCGCCGTAACACCGTTACGAGTAGCAGAATGGAGGCTTGCTCCGCCGCCGACCCCACCGGGAAGCCGATGAACTCCGTTGCTCCGTTCGCACACGAGGCCCTGTTCTACCGGGACGAGGACGACTTCCTCGCCGGCACGGCCGAATTCGTCGCGGACGGCGTGCGCAGAGGCGAGCCCGTGCTGGTGGCGGTACCGGAGCCGAGCATCGCTCTGCTGCGCGAGGAGCTGGGTGGCCAGGCCGACCAGGTGCACTTCATCGACATGACCGAGGCCGGCCGCAACCCGGGCCGGATCATCCCCGGCGTGCTGATGGCGTTCAGCGCGAGCACGCCGCAGCTGCGCGTCCGCATGGTGGGCTCGTCGGTGTGGCCGGGCCGCAGCGAGCTCGAGTACCCGGCGTGCGTGCAGCACGAGGCGTTGATCAACACGGCGTTCGAGGGGCGGAGCGGCACTCTGCTGTGCCCGTACGACGCGAGCTCTTTGCCCGAGCACGTGCTGGAGGACGCGCGGCGCACGCACCCGGTGGTGATCGACGGGACTCGCCGGATCGCGAGCGAGTGGTACACCGATCCGGTCGGACTCGTCGACGTCTACAACGTGCCGTTACCGCCGCCGCCCCCCTCCGCCGAGGAGCACAGCTTCTCCGTCGGCTCGCTCGCGCACATGCGCAGGCTCGTGACGGCGTACGCGAACTGGCTGCGCCGCGAACAGGTCGACGATCTCGTGCTCGCGGTGAACGAGCTGGCGACGAACAGCATCCTGCACGCGTCGGGACGAGGGGTGCTGCGGATGTGGCGCGAGGGCGACACCGTCGTGTGTGAGGTGAGCGACTCCGGCACCGGTTTCCCGCCGTCGTTCACCGGCCTGTCGGGCTTCGGGATCGTGATGGTGAACCTCTTGTGTGACCTGGTTCGCACCCACACGAGTCACAGCGGTACCACCGTTCGAGTGTACTTGGGCCGTTAGAGAGTCACCGCCATCTCATAGAAATGCGTTCGACACGCGGACCTGTTTTCCTGGCACATCTATGACGGACCACCTCTCCCCCCTCGACATCGCCTTCCTCGCCATGGAGGGCAACGCGAACCCGTTGCACCTCGGCGCGATCGCGACCTTCGCACCGTCCACTCCGGTGCATCCGGCCCGCCTCGCCGCCGTGCTCTGCGAACGCGCTTCCGAGATCGCGCGTCTGCGTCAACGTGCACGCACGTCGTTGCTGGGCGGCGCGCGCTGGGTGGAGGATCCCGGCTTCGCGCCTGAGGATCACGTCTTCACGCACCACGTGCGCGGCCGGGAACGGTTCGCCACCTTGGTGTCCCACCTCATGGCGCAGCCGCTGGACCTCGCGCGGCCGCCGTGGGAGCTGCACGTCGTGACCGGTCTCGCGGGCGGGCGGTTCGCCGTCGTCGCGAAGCTGCACCACTCGTTGTGCGACGGCATGAAGGCCGTTGGCCTGGGAATTCAGCTGTTCGACCCGTCGCGGCTGTCCAATGCGGACGTTCCGTCTCCCGTGGTCGCGAAGTCGATCATCCCGTCCATGCCGTCGTTGCGCGGGATCAAGGACACGATCGACATCGCCTCCTCGGTGCTGATGAACACCCGGCCGCCGGCGCTGAACTCGCCGGTGCTCACCGCTTCCACGCGGCCACGTCGCGTGGTGATGTCGCGCCTGGATCTCGCGGACGTGCACCGAATTCGCCGCGCGCACGGCGGCACGGTGAACGACGTGCTGCTCGCGCTGGTCACGGGTGCGTTGCGGCACTGGCTTTCCGCGCACGGCAGCGCCTCGCCGGAGTCGGTCGTGCGGGCGCTGATCCCGGTTAACCAGCGCTCACGCTCGGGCGACGGGTCTTCCGGCAACTCGATCTCGGGGTTCCTGCTCGCGCTGCCGGTCGGTGTCGCGGATCCGGTCGAGCGGCTGCGCAACGTTCGCTCGCAGATGGAGACCGCGAAGGCGTTGGGGCCTGATCGCGGCGCCGGCGCGTTGCCGCTGCTCGCCGACAAGGTGCCGCCTCTCGTGCACCGCCTGGCCGCTCCGGTCGCCGCCCGGTGCGCGCCGCTGCTGTTCGACACCCTGGTGACGTCGGTGCCGCTGCCCTCCGTGCCGCTGTCGCTGGACGGCGCCGCTCTCTGCGAGATGTACCCGGTCGCGCCTGTGGCCCCCGGACACGCCGTGGGTGTCGCACTGTCCGTGTACCGCTCCTCCGTGCACGTCTGCCTGAACACCAACCAGTCGTGGATGTCCGACGCGCAGTGGCTGGACGGTGTGCTGCGACGCGAGGTGTCGTCCCTTCAGGACGCCCGCGAGCTGGTGGGTTTGCCGAGGTAGGAGCGCGGGCAAACCCTGGGCCATGAGCAACACCGTGGTCCTCGACGTGGACGGCACGCTGGTCGACACCAACTACCACCACACGGTGGCGTGGCTGCGCGCCTTCCGCAGCGTCGACATCACCGTGCCGGGCTGGAAGGTGCACCGCTCGATCGGCATGGGCGGCGACCGCCTGGTGGCCGCCGTCGCGGGCGACCAGGTGGAACGGGACCACGGGGACGCGGTGCGCGCCGCCTGGGAGCGTTGCTTCGACGAGATGCTGGACGAGGTGCAGCCGTTCGAAGGCGCGCACCGCCTGATCCGCGCCGCCACCGATCAGGGCCTCGCCGTGGTCCTGGCGTCGTCGGGCAAGCGCAAGCACATCGAGCACTACCTGAAGCTGCTCGACCCCGGCGACATCGCCTGGACCTCGTCCGACGACGTCGAGGACTCGAAGCCGGCCCCGGACCTGATCGAGGTGGCACTGCGCTCGGCACACGGCTCGCGCGCGGTCGTGATCGGCGACTCGGTGTGGGACTGCGAGGCGGCGGGTCGCGCGGGACTGCCGTCGATCGGGCTGCTCACGGGCGGGTTCGGCGAGGACGAACTGGTCGACCGGGGCGCGTCGGCGGTGTACGCGGACCTCGACACGCTACGCGCCGAGCTCACTGACCTGCCGTTCGCCGAGGTGACCGACCCGGACGCCTAACGCAGTCCCGCCAGCCTCACGACCACCGCGAACCCGTCCTCGGTGCCGGGCCAGTGCGCGCGAACCGCGTCGAGCCCGGCCCTTCGCACGACGCCGCGCAGCACGGCCGTGACGATGATGGCGTCGTCGGCGTATCCCAGCACGGGGATGAAGTCCGGGATCAGGTCGATCGGGATCGCCAGGTAGACCAGCAGCAACCAGAGCCGGACCCGCACGCCGCGCGGCAACGACTTGTCTGCGGCGAGCCTGCGCACGAGCCGCAGCACGTCCGGCAGCACTCGCAGCGCTTCCTTCAGCAACCCGCCGCGCGGCCGGACGACGACCAGGGCGATCACCAGGATCAGCCACGTCACCAGCAGCGCGACCGCGGCGCCGATCAGCAGGTCCCACCAGAACGAACCGGTCATCACGCTCCAGCAGGCGACTCGGCGCGCAAGGCGGCTTCCTCGGCGGCGCCGGTGATCTCCATCGTCAGCACGCGGCTGCTCCCACCCTGGTGCCGAATCCGGTCGGCCGGCCGCCGGACCTGCGTGACCAACTCAGGCCGGTTGGTAGTGGAAAAGTGCTTGATGACCTTGAGCTGGCGGTACTTGCAGACGCCCTCAGCAGTTCAGGGCTTGGGCCCGTCCGACTTCTTGGTCGGCTTACCAGGGTCCCGATCCTTGGTCGGCTTGGTCGTGTCGGTGGTCGTGGTCGGCTCCTGCGTCGGCACCACGCTCGACCCGTCAGAACCCTGAGAGCCAGTGCTGCTCGGCGAAGTGCTCCCCGCGGACGAGCTGCCGGGCTGCGGCGCACCGGGCGCGCCGGGCGTCTGCGTCACCGTCACGGTCGACGCCCCCACCGTCACCACGTGGGTCTGCGCGTCGGGCACCACCGGCTGGTCCGCCGCGGGAGCCTCGGACCCGCCTCCACCGAAGTTCGCGACCGCCACCGCCACGGCCGCGACAGCCACCGCCGTGGCCCCGGTGATCGCCAAACGCTTGCCCCGCCGAGGCCGCGGCGCGGGCACCTCCAGCGAGTCAGCCGACACAGCCGCGTCCGGGAGCAACGCGGGCAGCCCGCGACTCACCTCGTGAGCCGCGGCCAACGACCGTGCGCACATCTCAGCGGTAGGACGACGGCGAGGATCCATCTCCGTCATCGCCGACAACAACGATACCCAGGCCAACGGCAGGTCGATCGGAATCCGCGGCGACCGCGCCAACCGGGCCAGCGCCGCCTCGGCATCCCCGCCCGGATACTCGGCCCGCCCGGTCAGGCACTCGAGCAGCACCAGCCCAAGAGCGTAGACATCGCACGGCGGCCCGACCGTCGAGCCACGCACCTGCTCCGGCGACAGGTACCCGGCGGTCCCGACCAGCACCCCGGACGTCGTCACCCGAGTCACCTCGGCCACCAGCGCCAGCCCGAAGTCCGCCAGGTAGGCCTGCTTCTCCTCGTCGTCCAGGAGGATGTTCGACGGCTTGATGTCGCGGTGCACCACGCCGAGCCCGTGCACGTGGTGCAGAACGGAAGCGATCTGGCCACCGATCCGCGCGACGAACCGGGGCGGCAGCGGGTCGCGCATGCGTTGCCGCAGCGTGCCGCCGGTGATCTCGCGCATCACGAAGTACGGGCGGCGCGAGAGCATCCCCGACTCGTACACCGGGATCACACCGGGGCAGTCCAGCGTCAGCAACATCGACGCCTCGCGCTGAAGACGCAACTCGTCGTCGGGCAGGCCAGGCCCACTGAAGATCTTGATCGCGACCGAGGACGTGGTCGAGCGGTCGTACGCGCGGTAGACCTCGGCCATGCCACCGGAGCCGAGCAGCGAGCCGACGACATACCGGTCGTCGATCACCGTCCCGGTCAGGTCGCCGTCCCAAGGTGCGCTCATTGGCCTCCGCTCGTCGCGCAGCAACCTAACGGGTCGCGTGGAATTCCGGCTACCCGGCCGACCTGAAGATCAAACTACGATCAGGCCCGCCTCGATCTCGCGCACGAGTGCCTCGTCGCGTTCCAGTACCGAGATATCGGTGGTCGCGAGCACGACGTAACCGAGCGACGTCCACAGGTCGATGGTGTGCGGTACCCGAGAACCCTCGCGATACGGCAAAACCGCACGCTGGAAGCTCGGCAGCAGTGAGTCAAGAGAATCGAACCGCACCGCGTTGCCCAGCTCACCGGCCGCGGGTGAGGACAGGTAGACGGACTTCACGTGCTGATGCCGCGTGTACCGCGACACGTCGGACGAGTCATCCACTCGGTGGCGGACCATTCGAGTGATCTGACTCTCGCGAGCGCCGATCATCGTCAGCTCCTGCTGTTCGGCACCGGCCAGCCGCGCGCCGATCTCGATCAGCCGCGGTCCATCGGGAGTGATCATCACCTCGACGTGCGCCGGCCCGTTGCGCACACCGGTCGCGTCCAGCACCTGGCAGACATAGGAAAACAGCACGTCGACCACTGGGTCCTGAGCATCGACCAACGTGTTCGACAGGTAGATGCCGAGCCGGTCGCCTCGACGTTCCTTGGCGTAACGCCACACCGCGGCCAGTCCGTGCCGCCCGTCGATCGAGTAGGTGTCCACCTCGTACTCGGTGCCGAGCGCGAGCTCCTGCACCAGAACGCGGTCGTTGCGCAGGCCGAGCTTGTTGACGCTCCCCAGAATCCGGCCGAACTTCGCCCGCCAGTCCTCACCGGGCTGCGCGACGAACACGTCGTCCGTGCCACCGCTTTCCTGCGGCTTCAGCACGATCGGGGAGCCCTCGAGGCCTTCACGCCGCAGCCACGCGGCCACCTCGTCGACATTGTCGGAGCTGATCTGACGCAGGTGCGGCACATCGGCCGACCGCAGCGCCACGGCCATCTGCCACTTGTCCCGGCGGGCAGACGACAACGACAGCACGTTCGACCGCCCCGGCGCGATCAGCTCGGACAGCGCCTCGGCCGTCTCGACTCCGGTCTCGGTACCCGGCACAACCGCGATCGGGTCGTGCACCGCGAGCTTCGCGGCCAGCTCGTCGAGGTCCGACAGGACGTGCACCTCGCGGTAGTTCTCCGGGATCCACGACTTGGCGAGCCCGGCGGGTGGCTCGGGGGTGGTCAGCACCGCGATCGCCTCGACACCACGCTCGGCGAACGCGGGCGCGATGCCCTTGCCGGCCGAGTACGGATCCACCACGACGATGTGCGCCACCGCTGCTCCTCCAAGATCGTAAAGGAATCTTCCGAACGAGCAGCACAACAGCAGGGGCGTGACCAGGCATTCCTGTCTCGATTGGGTCGAGACGACCGTCACTCGAATCGCAACGTCTCGTAGACAGAAGTTGTCACCAGACAGCCGGAAGAGGCACGCCAGACCCGCGCGAGCCGCTGACGCAGGTCCTTTCCGCCGCTCAGCGCCTGCGCCACGAACTGCAGCCCGAGCAGCTCCGCGACGATCTGCTCGGCCGCGTGCCGCACGTTCACCTCGGCCTTCACCTCACCGCGTTGCTGCGCCAGGGAAAGCAGCTCCCGCACGACCGCGATCCAGCCGACGACCTGCGCGGCGGCCGCGATGTCGAAGAGCACCGCCTCCCGCAACAGCTTCGCGCTCACCCTCACCGTCAGATCCGAGTCCAGCATGCGGGCGAACTCGAACGACATCGCGATCAAAGCCTGCATAGGTGACGACTCGGCTGCGAGCCGCTCGTCGCGCAACCGGTGCCACAGCAGCGACTGCTCCTCGATGATCGCGACGCCGAGAGCTTCCTTGGAGCGAAAGTGGCAATACAACGCACCTTTCGACACATCGGCACGCGCGCACACCGCGGTGATGCTGGATCCGGCGAACCCGTCACGGTCGAACACCTCGGCCGCGGCTCGCAGCAGCTTGGCCCTCGTCTGTGTCGATCTCTCTCGTTTGACGCTCATGCCTCGGTCCGCGCGGCGCCGGTCGCCAGCGCGACGGCCAGCGTGTCCGGCAGCTGCCAGTACTGCTCTATCTCCCCCAGGTGCACGGAGAGCACGGCGGAGAACCGCACTTCCGCCCGGTCACCTGTGGCGAGGACCCGCCAGCGCGCCGAGCCGACCACGGCCGCGTCACCTCCGTCGACGATCACCTGGCGCACCGACAGCTGCTCCAGGTCGAACGTGGCGAACTGGGTCAGGAACTGGGACTCGACCTCGCGGCGGGTACGCGGGCCGGGTGCCCAGCGGAGGCCGCCGGGTTCGGGTGCCTCCCATTCCACGGTCGGTGCGCACAACCGCGCGATGCCCGATGCGTCCTGTGCCGCGAGACGCGCCAGGAACACCTGCACCACTTCGACCGTCGAGAGCATTTTCTCCACCTTCTCATCCCGGTCATTGCTACCGCAACGATCCCGGTCCTGCTTACCCTAGCGAGGGGCGAACATTGTGAGTGCGCACACCCCATTGGACCAGTTGCGTTTCACCCAAACATCCGATCGGATGATTCCGGTGGTACTCGAACTTTCAACGACCGCCGGTATCACCGCAATGCACGGGACCGAACTTCTCGGTTCTGGGGCAGGGTGGATGTCACACCCGTCATCTCACCGAAACGGAGCAGAACCGTGCTCAAGGCAGTCCGTCAAGCCCACGAGCACCAGGACACCCCGCCGATTACCGCCTTGATTCCTCAGGCGCGGCGAGAGCAGGGCCTCACCCAGCGCGAGTTCGCGGACCTGTTGTGCGAGATCTCACATAACGACAGCGTCACCCGTGAAGAAGTGTCGAGATGGGAACGCGGTAAACGCATTCCCGGCCCCTACTGGCGTGCCTGGATCAGCGCGGCGCTCGACGTGCCGCACACCGAGGTCGACCGGGCCGCGGTGATCGAACGGGAATCCCGCAGAACACGGCACGAAGACCACTCCCACTAGCGGAGTGCGGGCAGGCGGCAGGGGTCTGCCCGCCCGCGGGAGGGGCGGTGCCCGACGGCCTCCGTGGGTGCCGCCCCTCCCACAAGTCCCAGGCTGGAAGGGTCTTTGGGCCCTTGTTGGCCCCCTGTGCGACCACGTACAGGGGGCCAGACTTCGTCTTGTGACACCTTTCTTGGCCTTCTTGCTACTCGCCGGTACCACCGTCGGCACTTCGCCGGGCGTCTCGGCCGTCAAAGTTAACGAGATCTCGTTCGGGAGCGCTGGATTCGTCGAACTGCGCAACACTGGCGCGACTGCGGCAGACGTCGGAGGATGGTCTGTCCAGACGTGCTCAGGCGGCACCGCGCGAATCCTCGCCACCATCCCACCCAACACTGTCCTACCTCCGGGTGAATACTTCGTGATAGTGGGCGCCGCGTTCAGCGGAACCGTGCCTGCCAGTCTCGTGGTGGACACCGTCGACGGTTCTGGCGTAATCGCTCGAAACCGGCACGGCGCACACACCGACAGCGTGGGCCTGACGTCGTCCTCACCATGCCGTGAAGACAGCCCGGCTAAACCTTGCGCCGATTCCTCACTCGGCCGCGACAGCGCTTCCAGGGACAGTGATCACAACGCCGACGACTTCACCTGCCAAATTCCTTCTCCCGGCGAAATCAATCAGTAGCTAAACATTAGTGGCCCCTTTCGGGGCCGAAGGAAAGCGAGCAAAGTCAGTCCCGGCGGCAAGACATGCCGCACAAGAAATCACCGAGATTGTCTTCTCGAAGGGACAGTGAAATGCGTCGACTGCTGAGCGGAGCCGCTGCACTCGCAATCGCGAGCACCATCGCGTTCGCAGGTCTGGCAGCCGCGGACGAGCCCGAGGCTCCCGAGGTCACGCAGCTGCCGGCAGTGCTGATCAACGAGGTTTCCACGATGGGGCCGAACGGCCAGCTCGACGAGGCGATCGAGATCATCAACACCACGAGCGAGCAGATCGAGCTGACCAACTGGGTCGTCCGGATCTACAACCAGCGCAACGAGGTCATCCAGACGATTCCGCTGACCGACGTGACCGGCCAGGCGCTCACGCTGGCGCCGATGAACAACGTCGGTGACACGCTGGTGCTGACGGGTGCCGAGTTCTCCGGCACGACGTCCACGCCGAACGTTCTCCCGGTGCGCTTCCTCGGCTCCGAGGGCATTCCGACCCTCGGCGGCGTCGCGATCTTCGGCGGCACCTCGCCGACCGCATTCAAGATCGACGGCGTCGCGTTCTCGGCGCCCGTCACCGCCGCCAAGGAAGGCGTGCACGCGCAGCCGGAGAACCAGCGCACCGCGCAACTCGCCGGTTCGAACACGCGCAACTTGCTGAACCAGGACACCAACAACAACCAGCGCGACTTCTCGCTGCAGGAACGCACTTTCTAAGAGATCCATCCAGCGGGTGCACC
>JAVXWK010000264.1:0-2797 GCA_032230575.1 Pseudonocardiales bacterium
CTCGGCGCTGGCTGCCGCCTCCGTGCTGCCGGAGGAACCGGGCGGCTACCGCGAGGCGCTGCAGGTGATCGAGCGCCTGATGACCTACATCGAACGGCAGGACCGCGCGGCCGAGCCGAGCGATGCCGAGCTCGACGGGGCGGCCGCGGACTTCCGCGACCTCCCGGAGGCGCGGCAGGACGAGATCGCCCGGCACCTCGACATGATCCTCGACGGCGCGGTGCAGGACGAGCTCGACGCGTCGATCGCGGCCATCGCCTCGCGCCGCCGGATGGACAACCGCCGGGAGAACCGGGTGTGGCTGTACTTCCAGCCCGACCCGGCACCACCGCTGCTCGCCGTGCCGGAGAAGCAGAAGATCGACTTCCGGAACTGGGCGATGTTCGTGCTGGGCGGGCTCGCCGCGCTGTGGGGACTGGTGGAGGTGATCGGGTTCATCACCGGTCCCACGGTCACCGAGCCCGGCGCGGCGATGTGGATCGCGCTGCTTCTGTTGCTGGGCGGCGGTTTCCTGTTCGTCTGGTTCCGCATCCAGGCGAAGACCTTCGACCTGCGCCGCGGCGTGCGCGAGGCCCGTTTCCAGGGCAGGCACGACGGGCCGCCGCGCCACGTCGCGGTGGGGAAGATCGAGGACATCACCTGGCAGGTCCACGCGAAGTTCGCGGACGAGCGGCCGCCCAAGCGCAAGCCCGACCGCTACCGGAACAACGGCCACGACGACCCGAACCGGCCGGACTGGGACCGCGACACCGCCGGCCTGATGGAGTCGATGATCGACTGGTTCGTCCGGATCTACGGCCCGACCAGGACGACGCCGGCCGGGCTCACCTGGCTGATCGGCTGGCACGTCCGCCAGGTCAAGGACGACTGGGAGGCGGGCAGGCTCACCGACTTCCGCAAGGAGCTGCGCACTCCTTGGTACGCCAAGGCTCTGGGCCCGATCGGCGTCGTGCTCGTCGTGCTGCTCACCCTGTCGCTCGCCGGGATGGGCGCGGCGGGAGCGGCGGTGCTGCTCGGCGCGGGGATCATCGTCGGCGGCATCGGCGCGATCCAGGTGCTGTCGCTGCTGCAAGCGCGTGCGAAGCTGCGGGCCGAGTACGCCGCGTTGCTGCAGGAGGAGGAGAAGGCCTACCAGGGCTGGCTCGACCTGCTGCGCGACCGGCCGCTGGACGACGAGATCGCCTACTGGCTGCGGTACGACGTGCTGCACCTCAAGTCGCGGGCGATGCGGCGCACCCAGTTGTCCAGCAAGGACATCATCTGCCACGTCGAGCTCACCGAGGGCGCGCCGGGCGCGCTGCGGGCGCGCGACAGGATGGCGCCGGTCCGCTACTCGAAGTACTACGTCAAGATCTTCCTGCTGACCGACGGCGGGGTGAACGAGACCGAGTACGAGCTGGACTTCTTCAACGGCAACGTGCGCGACCCGCTCGACACGTCGTTCCGCTACGACGCGGTGGCCTCGGCGCGGCTGGCCGAGGTGAGCGTGCACTTCGCGGGCAACCGCAGGCACATCGCGTTGCTGGACAACAGCGTGCAGTACGGCGACCAGTTCGTCTTCCAGCAGTCGCTGCGACTGTCCCTTCTGGACGGTCAGGTGATCGACGTGCTGGTCGAGGACTTCAAGGGCATGACCGACGACTCCGAGGACACGACGAAGCTGCGCGAGATCGCCCAGGCGGCTTCCGGCGTGCAGAGCGCGTTGCACATCCTCCAGGCCGTCGCCCGCGAGGGCAGGGAGTGGATCCAGCGGCAGCGCGACCGGCGCCGGCGCTGGTGGGACGACTACCACCAGAAGTCCGCGCGCGAGATCGAGAGCGGCCGGCAGCGGCGCAAGGAGATCGGGTGATCGATCCGCGCAAGCTCGTGAAGCGGCTGCCGGTCGCCGACTCGCTGCTCGACCGCCGGGCCTACGCCGGCGCGGGTGGCGACCGGCGAGCGGCGCTGCTGAACGCCTTGGTGCCGCTGGAGTCCCTCGACTCGTCGCTGACGTTCGCGGTGACTCCGGCGCATCCGGCGGTGCTGTCGTGGCCGACCAGGTTGCCACCGCTGACCGCGTTGCTGGCTCCCGGCACACCGCTGACGGGCGCGCAGGTCGTCGTGCACACCGAACCGCCCGCGGCGAACAGGTGGACCTGGATCTCGGTCAGCTCACCGGACCTCGCCGCCGCCTCGTCGTGGACGCGGAACGTGCTGGCGCAGCACGGTTTCACGGCTGTGCAGCTCGACCGGGACGGCGTGCTCGACGTTGTCGCGCTGGTCGTTGGACTGGACGGCGCGGCCTCCACGAAGCTCATCGAACGCGGCTTCGAGTCGTGCGCCATGGGTTCCGGCGTGCACGCGTGCTTCACCTGGTCCTCGGCGCCTGCACTGGAAGTCCTCACCCAGTTTCCCTCGGTGCGCGCCACCGTCGGCGTCCGGCTCGCTCCCGCGGGCGGCGAGTTCGTGGCGGAACGGGTGCTCAAGCTCAGCGCCCCGGACACCAAGTCGCTGCAGAACGCCGCGATGTGGCTGGCCCAGATGTCGCTGACCCGCCTGAACGGCCACCACACAGCCGCCGCCGCGACGACCATGCCCGTCTGCGTGCCGCCCGTGTGGCCGTCTCAGCGCGCCTGGACCCACGTCGAACCCGCCGCCGTGGCCGGTCAGGCGGCCGCGTGGACGGGCGGCGCGGGTGTCGTGCTCGGCTGGGACGTGGTCCGGCAGACGCACGCGCCGCTGCGGCTGTTCCAGGAGCGGCCGGTGACCGGCGTCGTCAGCAGTCCCCGGCTGGCCCACCTGATCGCGGCCCGCGCGG
>JAVXWK010000304.1:0-4447 GCA_032230575.1 Pseudonocardiales bacterium
GCGGTGGCGACCATCGGGGCCATGACCGAGACGTCGGCGCCGGAGGAAGCAGCAGCGGCAGCGATGGCCTCGAGCTGGCGATCGAGCACTTCCGGGCGGTCGAACGCGACGCGCAGGCCGCGGACACCCAGGGCCGGGTTGGGCTCGGGGTCCGGGTTCAGAAACGCCAGCGGCTTGTCCGCGCCCGCGTCGAGGGTGCGCACCACAACCGGCTTGCCCTTAAACGGCGCCAGCACAGCCTCATAGGCAGCAGTCTGCTCAGCAACACTCGGCTCCTCCGCCGCGTCGAGGAAGCAGAACTCCGTGCGGAAGAGGCCCACGCCCTCCGCGCCGGCGGCGGCAGCGGCAGCGGCGTCCGCGGGGGAACCGACGTTGCCGAGGACCTTCACGCGGTGGCCGTCCTTCAGCACACCGACGCCGTTCCACGTGGCCTTCTTGCCGGTGCCGGCCGCGCGGACCTTGCCGTCCGACTCACGCACGTGCCCGGTGTCGCCGTCGACCTCGAGAGCGGCGACCTCCAACGCCAGCACGCCACGGCACGCGACGACGGCCGGGATGCCCAGCGAACGAGCCAGGATCGCGGTGTGCGAGGTGGGGCCGCCCTCCTCGGTGACCAGCGCGAGGACCTTCGACGGGTCGAGGCCGGCGGTGTCCGCGGGCGCCAGATCACGCGCCACCAGCACGGACGGGGAAGTCAGGTCGGGAACTCCAGGAGCGGGCAGGCCCAGCAGCTCGGCCACCACCCGGTCGCGGACGTCCTGGACGTCGCGGGCCCGTTCGGCCATGTAGCCACCGGCGGCCTGCAGTGCGGAGATGAACTTCGCGGCGGCCTGGTGCACCGCACGAGCAGCGGGAAGCGCCTCGTCCACGACCAGTTTCTCGGCCGACTTGATGAGCGACGGGTCGCCCGCCATCGCCGCCGTCGTCTCCAGAACAGCGCGTGCCTCGCCCTCGACGCTCTTCGCGCGCTCCATCAGGCGCTGCGCGACGACCTCGGTCGCTGGGCGGATCCGAGAGGCTTCTTCTTTTGTATCCGCAGGTCGTGGACCCAGCGGAGGTTCCGGCAGGGACTCAGCGACCCTGACCACTGGGCCGGAAGCCCGGCCGCTGCTGACACCGACACCGCTCAGCCGCGCGCTCGACATGGTCTAGACCATACCCTTCCACCGGGAACCGACGACAGCTCAGTGTGACCAATTCAGCGGCGGGATGCGGAAAGCAGCGGAGCTGGTCGTCGTGGCGTAACGCAGAAGTGCGTCTCCATCGGTCATCCGATACATCGTGTTCACAAACGTCTTCAGCTCGCGCTGGTACGAGATGAAGAGCAGACCCTCGGCGTAGTTGTAGGAGCGGCGCAGCATCAGGCCCGCTCCCGCCATCAGCGGATGGGCGCGCCGGACGTGCGCGTCGGCCGGGATGACGTACTCACCGTCCGGGGTCTTTGCCGACAAGTCGACTTCCTCGCCGCCGGACAACGGCACGGCGTCGTGCTTGCGCCGTCCGAACACCCGCTCCTGGTCAGCGACGGGCAACGCCTCGAAGCCCGCGAAGTCGAGTTTGATCCGGCGCACGACCGCGATCGTCGACCCGTCCGGCAGCCAGACCTCCTGCTCGAACTCCTCAGACGTCTTCGGCACGACGATGCCGTCCTTGAAACCCAACCCGTTCGTGCGATCCGCGTTGCAAAATCCCTGTTCACGCCACCGCAACTGCCCTTCAGGCCGCAACCGCGCAGCCGCGTCGCGAACGGCGTCGGCATCGTCCCCGCAGATCTGCAGGAACAGCCTCCCGCCCAGATGCTGCGGCCGGACCGCGTCACCGGGGAACTCCGGCAGCCCGTCGATCCCGTGCCCCCACGTCACCGTGACCGAGGAGCTGACCTGCGCAGATGGCAGAGCAGCCGCGTCCCACACGGAGATGTCGGCGTGCAGCTGCGGCGGCGTGACGACGCCCTGCTGCCGTTCAGGCGAGCCGCATGCGCCGAGTAGTCCAAGAGCAGCAGCGCCATACAGCAGACGGCGGCGTGAGAGTTGGCCCACAGGGGCAGTGTGACAGTAGGCCGAACGGCGCAGTACGGTGACCGGCTGTGCGCGCTCCGTACACGCTTTTGACAGTGCTTCTGGTCGCCGGATGCTCGTCGGCGGCGCAACCGAGTCTCGGCCCCGAGATCAACGTCCCGGCACAGCTGGGCACGATCCAGGCTGCCGTGGACGCGGCGCGGGAGGGCGCGACCATCGTCGTGTCACCCGGCGTCTACAAGGAAACGGTGCAGGTCAGGACGAAGGGCCTCACGATCAGGGGCGCCCAGCGCGGCAGCGTGATCATCGACGGCGAGGTCAAGCGCGCCAACGGGATCGTGGTCACCGCCCCGGACGTGTCGGTGCAGAACCTGACGGTCCGCAACCACACGCTGAACGGCGTCCTGGTCACCGGACTGAGCGAGAACGGCGGGATGGGCCGCGGCAGCAACGGCTACACGAAGCTCGACCCGCAGAAGTTCCCGCCGGTGCAGGGCTTCCGCGTCTCGTACGTGACGGCCAGCAACAACGCCCTGTACGGCATCTACGCGTTCGACGCCCAGCACGGCGTGATCGAGCAGAGCTACGCGAGCGGCAGCGCGGACTCCGGCTTCTACGTCGGCCAGTGCAAGCCGTGCGACATCGTCGTGCGCGGCAACGTCGCCGAGCGCAACGCCGTCGGTTACGAGGGCACGAACGCGTCCGGCCAGATGTTCGTGCTGGGCAACAGGTTCAGCGGCAACCGCGTCGGCATGACCTCGAACTCCGACTACCAGGAGGCGTTCGTGCCGCAGGAGGACGCCACGTTCGTCGGCAACCTCGTGTCGGACAACGCCGAGGCGCTCTCACCCGCGCAGGCCGACGGCGCGTTCGGGCTCGGCCTCGGCATCGCGGGCGGCACGCGGAACCTGGTGTCCCGCAACCTGATCACCGGCAACCCCGGCACCGGCGTCGCGCTGGGGTCCAGCGAGGACATGGCACCGCTCGACAACCTGTTCGAGGGCAACGTGATCACCCACAACGGCCAGGACGTGCTGTACGCGGCCTCGAAACGCGCGCCGGGCAGGAACAACTGCTTCGCCCGCGAGCTCTGCTACGACGGTGTCGGCGACCCGCTGCCGAAGCCCTCGGCACCGCGCGGAATCCCGTTCAACCAGGTCGCGGCGCCTCCGCTGCAGCCGGAGATGCCGAAGGACCCGTTGCCGGACAAGGCGCCGAACGTCGAGAAGTACGGGGTGCCGACCGAGGACCTGTTCGACGACCGCGCGGCGGTGCGGTCGTGAAGAAGGCTCTCGCGCTGTTGCTGGTGTTGTCGGCCTGCAGTTCCACGCCCGACCCGCGCCCGCTCTCGATCCCCGAGGCGGAACGCCTGGCGCTCGTCCGGTTCTCCAACTACACGACCGGAACCAGTGCCTTCACCGCGTCCGTGCCGTCACCCGGCGGCAAGCTCGTGCTGGACGGCCGCGTCGACTTCGTGAACCACCTCGGTTACGCGGGCATGCGCACGGACGGCCGGGACGACCAGTTCTCCACCGGCCTGGTGCAGTGGAACCTCGGCCGGATGGCGTTCGCGGTGAACCCGTCCACCAAGCCGATCGACCCGATTCCCGTGGTCGACTGGCAGGTCCGCGAACTGCGGGAACGCGGCTCGGAACTGGACGGCGCGCTCAGGCTGCTGGTGAATCTCGGTTCCGACCGGCCGGAGAACCCTCAGCTGCTGCTGCAGAGCTCCGCGCGCTGGCTGCGGTCGGACAAGATCGGCGACACGGCCGTCGACATCTTCGAGGGCCCGAAGCAGAAGGACGCGACGGACGCGAGGCTGCGCTACTGGATCGACCAGGACGGCAAGCTCCGCAGGCTGGAAGCCAAGCTGGGCAACCAGGAGGAGCTCGCCGTCTTCGACTTCACCAGGTCGGGCGACCCGGTGAAGGTCATCCCGCCGCTGGCGAGCTGACCTCGGCGGCGGTCGGGTAGGACGGCTGCGCGCCGGCCTTCGTGACGGACAGGGCCGCGACCTTGACCGCGTACTCGGCGGCGACGACGACCCGGTCGCCCTCGGCCAGCCGTGCGGAGAAGGCACCGGCGAAGGCGTCACCGGCACCGGTCGTGTCGACGACCTCGTCCACCTTGATCCCCGGGATCTCCTTGACCCCGGCGGGAAGAACCACGGCCACACCGCGTTCGCCGAGCGTCACGATCGCGGTGTGCGGGCCGAGCCGGAGCAGGTGCCGCCAGTCCGAGACGAGCTGCGCGGCCTCGTGCTCGTTCACGATCAACGTCGTGAGCTGCTTGAGCGTCTCCGCGGGAAGTTCCGCGACCGGCGACAGGTTCAGCACCGTCCGCACGCCGGCCTTCGCGGCGGCGTCGATCGCGTGGACCACCGTCTGCAGCGGCACTTCCAGCGAGCAGGTCAGCACCTTCACGCCGTC
>JAVXWK010000317.1:0-4724 GCA_032230575.1 Pseudonocardiales bacterium
TGAGCTGGGGTTATCTTGGTGGGATGGCACCTGTGCACGGCCTGACCAGGTTCCGCACGCACGACCTCCCGGGCTCGCGCAGGCTGACCGGGTGGGAGGAGCACAACGCCCGCGCCCTGGTGGGCCTGCGTGCCGAGCCGTTCGGCTCCTTCGACGGCACCGAGATCAACCTGACGCTGCCCCGCCTGCAGGTGGCGCGGGTGACCGGTACTCCGCACGCCGTCGACCGGGACGTCCGGCAGATCGCCGTGCATCCGGCCGACGGGGTAGTCGTCTACTTCTCGCTGTCCGGCGAGAACCAGTTCTCCCACCGCGGCGGGACGTCGCTGATCGTCCCCGGGCAGGCACTCGTGGTGGACGGCGACCAGCCGTTCCGGCGCACCTTCTCGCACGGGCTCACCGAGTTGGTGTTGAAGGCGCCGCGGTCGTTGCTGCGCGAGATCCGGCCGGGAACCGTGAAGCCGCAGGTGTTCAGCTTCCAGAACGACGCGCACGCACGGGCGTTGGTGACGGCGCTGTCCGGTGCGTTGCGTGGCGGGCCCGCCGACTGGGACGGGCTGGAGAGCGTTGCCACCGACCTGCTCGGCACGTTGCTCGGCGGAGGGTGCTCGGCTGCCGCCGATCTGGCTGCCGCGCACGCGTTCATCGCCACTCACCTGGACCAGGACCTGTCGGCGGGCCGGATCGCCGCCGCCATCGGGTATTCCGAGCGGCACCTCTCACGACTGTTCTCGAACTCTGGACAGAGCGTGCCGCAGGCTGTGTTGAACGCCCGGCTCGACGCCGCCCGCGGGATGCTCGGTGAGCCCATCTCGCTGGCCGAGGTCGCGGCGCGCAACGGGTTCGTGTCGCAGGCGCACTTCTCGCGCACGTACAAGGCCCGGTTCGGAGTGACGCCCCGCGAGGACCGCCGCGAGTTTTTGCCTGTTTCCGCCACGTCTGAAAATTGAACGTTCACCGGCCTCCGGACGAGTCACCGTTTCCGGCATGGTGACCTTCCACGACGGCCTCGCCGACACCGCCCCACCGACGCACACCGCGGTCGAGACCGATGTGCTGATCGTGGGATCGGGTCCGGCGGGCGCTTCCGCAGCGCTGTTCCTGTCCACTCTGGGCGTCCCGAACATCATGATCACCAAGTATCGGTGGACGGCCAACACACCCCGCGCGCACATCACCAACCAGCGCACGATGGAGATCTTCCGCGACGTCGGCATCGAGGACCAGGTGCTCGCCGACGCGACGCCGCACCACCTGATCGGCGACACGGTGTTCTGCACCGCGATCGCCGGCGAGGAGATCGGCCGCATCCTCACCTGGGGCAACCATCCCGCTCGGCACGCCGATCACGAGCTGGCGTCGCCGTCGCACAACTGCGACATCCCGCAGACGTACCTGGAGCCGATCCTCGTCCGCAACGCGACCGCGCGGGGCACGCAGACCCAGTTCAGCACCCAGTACCTGGGGCACACGCAGGATGCCGACGGCGTGACCGTGCGAGTGCTGAACCGGCTGACCGGTGCGGAGTACACGATCCGGGCGAAGTACCTCATCGGTGCGGACGGCGCCCGGTCCGCTGTGGCCGCTGATCTGGAGCTGCCGTACGAGGGGCAGATGGACGTCGCCGGGTCCATGAACATCACCTTCAAGGCCGACCTCACGGAGTTGTGCCGGCACCGGCCTTCGGTGCTGTACTGGGTGATCCAGCCCGGCGCGAACGTCGGCGGCATCGGCGCCGGGCTCGTGCGGATGGTCCGGCCGTGGAACGAGTGGCTGGTCGTGTGGGGCTTCGACCTCGCGCAGGGCGTGCCCGAGGTGAGCTCCGAGGACGCTTTGCAGATCGTCCGCAACCTCGTCGGCGAACCTTCACTCGACGCGGAGATCACCGGGATCTCCTTGTGGGGCAACAACGAGCAGTACGCGACCCAGTTGCAGCGCGGCCGGGTGTTCTGCGCAGGGGACGCCGTGCACAAGCACCCGCCGTCGAACGGCCTCGGGTCCAACACGTCGATCCAGGACTCGTACAACCTCGCGTGGAAGCTCGCGTTGGTGCTGAACGGGCAGGCCGGGGCCGCGTTGCTCGACACGTACACCGCCGAGCGCGCTCCCGTGGCGCGGCAGATCGTGTTGCGGGCCAACAAGTCCGCGCGCGAGTTCGGGGCGTTGTTCGAGGCTTTGGGTCTCGACGCGGCCGAGTCCGCCGACCAGATGCACGCGCAGATCGAGCAGCGCAAGGACAGCGGCCTGGCCGGTGCCGCGAAACGCGCCGCCGTCCGGGAAGCCATGGAGCTGAAGAACTACGAGTTCAACGCCCACGGCGTGGAGATGGGTCAGTCGTACTCGTCGAGCGCTGTCGTTCCGGACGGCTCGGTCGCGCTCGAGCCGTCCCGCGATCCCGAGCTGTACTACGAGCCGTCGACGTTCCCCGGCGTCCGGCTGCCGCACGCGTGGGTCGGTGACAGCAGGCGCAAGCTCTCCACCCACGATCTGGTGCCGTACGGGCAGTTCACGCTGCTGACGGGTGTCAACGGCGAGGCGTGGACCGATGCGGCGCAGAAGGCCGCCGACCGGCTCGGCGTGCCGGTGCGGACCGTCGTCATCGGGCCTGGGCGCGAGGTCACCGATCTCTACTTCGACTGGTCGCGACTGTCCGGTGTGGACGAAGATGGTGCCGTGCTCGTCCGTCCCGACAAACACGTCGCCTGGCGCGCCGGCTCGCTTCCTGCCGATCCCGAGGCTTCGTTGATGTCCGTCCTGACCACGGTTCTCAGCCGGGAGGAGAGCGCATGAGCTGGGAGCACGTCACGCTCGGCCAGCGGGTGCGGTTCGGCACCGGGCAGGTGGCTCGGAACCTCGCTGAGGAAGTTGAACGTCTTGGCGCGCGACGAGTCATGCTGATCGCCGAGGAGACCGCCCCGGACGTCACGTCGAAGATCCACGTGGCGATCCGGTGCACGGACGTGGCGCCGCACGTGCCGGTGGAGAACGCCTCACGGGCTCGCGAACAGGCCGCGGACGCCGATCTGCTGGTGAGCGTCGGCGGAGGGTCCACGACCGGGCTGGCCAAGGCGGTCGCGCTGACCACCGGACTGGCGATCATCGCCGTGCCCACGACCTATGCGGGCTCGGAGGCGACCAACGTGTGGGGCCTGACCGAGGCCTCGCGCAAGACCACCGGCAGCGACGATCGCGTCCTGCCTGTCACCGTCATCTACGACGCGGCGCTCACGGCGTCGCTGCCGAACGAGCTGGCGATCGCGTCCGGGTGCAACGCGCTGGCCCACTGCGTCGACTCGATGTGGGCTCCGCGCACCGACCCGATCAACCGAGCGCTTGCGGTGGAAGGCATCCGCGCGTTGAGCAGCGGCCTTCGCGAGATCAGCAGTCCGGAGGGCCGGGAGCAGACCCTTTACGGCGCCTACCTGTCCGCGGTGGCGTTCGCGTCCGCGGGATCCGGGCTGCACCACAAGATCTGCCACGTCCTGGGCGGCGCCTACAACCTCCCGCACGCCCAGACGCACACGGCGATCCTCCCGTACGTGCTGGCGTTCAACGCTCCAGCAGCTCCTGAAGCCTCTTCACGGATCGCAAAGGCGTTGGGAACCTCACTGATCTCCCTCTACGACGAGATCGGCGCCTCGCATGTGCTTCACGGCGTGCCGGACGTCCGCGAGGCCGCCCGTCTGATCCTCCCGTCCGTACCCCCGTCCAACCCGCGGCAGGTCACCGAGGACGACCTGACCGCACTGCTCGCCGCTGCCTCGGCGGGCGAGAACCCGAGTGAGTGGAGCCGAGCGTGACCACCCAGCAGGACATCGAACAGCACCTGACCGACGAGGTCGTCGCCTCGTTCGCCCGCACCCCGGACCCGCGGACCAGGGAACTGCTGCAGGCTTTGACGAAGCACCTGCACGCGTTCATCCGCGAGGTCCGCCTGACCGAGCAGGAGTGGGCGAAGGCCATCGAGTTCCTGACCGCCACCGGTCACATCACCGACGACAAGCGGCAGGAGTTCATTCTCCTGTCGGACGTGCTCGGCGCCTCGATGCAGACCATCGCGGTGAACAACGAGGCGTACGAGAACGCCACGGAGGCCACGGTCTTCGGCCCGTTCTTCGTGGAGGAGTCGCCGCTGATCGGCAACGGAGGTGACATCGCCGCGGGCGCCTCCGGAACCCGTTGCCTCGTCGAGGGGTCCGTGCGCGACACCGACGGGAACCCGGTGCCCGGCGCCAGGATCGAGGTGTGGGAAGCCGACGAGGACGGCTTCTACGACGTGCAGTACGACGACGACCGGGTCGCGGGCCGCGGGCACCTGTTCTCCGAGCCCGACGGCGGCTTCTCGTTCTGGGGCGTGACGCCGACCGCCTACCCGATCCCGCACGACGGCCCGGTCGGCGAGCTGCTCAGGTCGGCCGACCGCTCCCCCATGCGCGCCGCACACCTGCACTTCATGGTGTCCGCGGCAGGGTTCCGCACGCTCGTCACGCACATCTTCGTCGAGGACGACCCGCAGCTGAAGATCGGCGACGCGGTGTTCGGCGTCAAGGAGTCGCTCGTCAAGAAGTTCGTCGAGCAGCCGGGAGACGAGCCGTGGACGCGCACCGAGTTCGAGATCGTCCTGGCGCCGCAGGACGTCGCCACGCCGGCATGAGCCTCAGGAGGGCGCGCCCGTCCAGTCCCTGGTCAGGTTCTCCCCCTCCGCACGCGAATGTTCGTGGGGG